>NZ_NCWQ01000002.1:0-188956 GCF_002156885.1 Flavobacterium sp. AJR
AAAAACAAAAGGATTTCCACTTCTATCGGGGCTAAAAAATTCTCAGATATGCAAGAAGCAATCGATTATCTTTCAAATAAAAGTCCAATTTTCCAGGCAATCATAAAGGAGTATGGGTTGCCACCAATCCCGAAGCGACCACAAGGATTCGAGACATTGGTTTTGCTTATTCTAGAGCAGCAAGTATCTATAGATTCAGCGAAAGCTACATTTTTAAGAATTAAAGCATATACAACTTGTAATCCCGAAACATTAGTAATCTTATCCGATGAAGAGTTTCGTGCTTTGGGTGTAAGCCGACAAAAAACAGCATACATTAAAATATTAGCTTTAGCGATATTAAATAATGAAATCAATATTGAAAGTCTGGCTACCAAATCAGCCAAAGAAGTTCGTGAGGAACTTATAAAACTAAAAGGAATCGGGAATTGGACCATCGATATTTATTTGATGTTCTGTCTTCAGGAGCCCGATTTAATTCCGCTTGGAGACATCGCTGTCGTAAATACAATCAAAGAATTGCTTGATATTCACGACAAAACAGAGATGGAAAACCTTACCTCACAATGGAGTCCATATCGTTCTTATGCTACATATTTGCTTTGGCATTATTATTTAAAGAAAAGAAAAAGAACTATTACCTATTAACTGCCTGTTTTTTAAAAGAAAAGTGCATAGATTAATGGATTTTTTCATTGTAAAAAAGGATTCTTTAACTACTTTTGCAATCGAAATTATAGAAAAAATAAAAAACGAAAATGACCGCAGACAAACTAACAACTTTCGATGTATTAATCGAAATACCAAGAGGAAGCAGAAATAAATATGAGTACGATTTTGAAATAAAAAGAATGCGTTTCGACAGAATGTTATTCTCTTCAATGATGTACCCAGCCGATTACGGATTTATTCCTGAAACTTTGGCTCTTGATGGCGATCCACTAGATGTATTAGTTCTGGTAAATGAGCCTACTTTTCCTGGATGTGTTATGGAAGTAAAACCAATCGGTGTTTTCCATATGGCAGATGATAAAGGACCAGATGAGAAAATTATTTGTGTACCAGTTTCTGATCCAATCTGGAATTCATTAGAAAACCTTTCGGATATTAATCCACACTTATTAAAAGAAATCGAACACTTCTTCCAGGTTTATAAAGATCTTGAAAACAAACAAGTAGATGTAGAAGGTTGGGGAGACGTAACAGAAGCATTTAATATCATTGCAGAATGTACTAAACGTTTTAATGATATCGAAAATAAACCAGAGGGATTATTTAGTATTAAATAATTTTTATCCTATTCTATTATAAAAAAAGCAGCACTTAGATAAGAGTGTTGCTTTTTTTGTTTAAATTCGTTTAGTTACATTACTAATACTAACCAAAATACCATTAAAAATTATGAATGCATTTATGATTTATTTGCCAATTGTTATGGCAATTATAGGATTACTTTTCATGGCAATAAAAAGGACTTGGGTGTTAAAACAAGATGCTGGTGATGGCAAGATGAAAGCCATTTCAGACCATATTTATGAAGGAGCATTAGCTTTCCTGAAAGCCGAGTATCGATTGCTTACCTTTTTTGTAATTGGAGCAAGTATTGTTTTAGCGGGAATTTCATTTATAGTTCCCACCACACATATATTAATAGTAGTAGCTTTTATTTTCGGAGCATTTTTCTCTGCTTTAGCTGGGAATATGGGAATGAAAATAGCAACCAAAACCAATGTTAGAACCACACAAGCAGCAAGAACTAGTTTGCCACAAGCATTAAAAGTATCTTTCGGTGGAGGAACCGTTATGGGATTAGGAGTTGCCGGATTAGCTGTTTTAGGGTTAACCGGTTTTTTTATAGTATTTTTTCAGGTATTTATGGGTGGAGTTTGGACTTCATCTGAAGATATGACAAAAGTTTTGGAAACATTAGCAGGATTTTCATTAGGTGCTGAGTCGATTGCATTATTTGCAAGAGTAGGAGGAGGTATTTATACTAAAGCTGCCGATGTAGGTGCTGATTTAGTTGGTAAAGTCGAAGCTGGAATTCCAGAAGATGATCCTCGTAATCCAGCTACAATTGCAGATAACGTGGGAGATAATGTGGGAGACGTTGCAGGAATGGGAGCCGATTTATTTGGTTCGTATGTTGCTACAGTTTTGGCAGCAATGGTTCTTGGTAATTATGTAATAAAAGATATGGGTGGGAATATCCAAGATGTTTTTGGAGGAATCGGACCAATTTTATTACCAATGGCAATTGCTGGTTTCGGAATTTTGTTCTCTATTATTGGAACGACATTAGTAAAAATTACAGATGATAATGCAAAAGAAGCACAAGTACAAAAAGCATTGAATATAGGAAACTGGGTTTCGATTGTTCTAACTGCTATTGCTTGTTATTTTTTAGTACAATATATGTTACCAGAAACGATGCAAATGAGTTTCTTTGGAGAAGGTTCTAAAGATATTTCTTCAATCAGAGTATTCTATGCTACCATTGTTGGATTAATCGTAGGAGGAGCTATTTCTTCAGTTACCGAATATTATACAGGATTGGGTACAAAACCAGTATTGGCAATTGTACAAAAATCAAGTACAGGCGCAGGAACAAATGTTATTGCAGGATTGGCAACAGGAATGATCTCTACATTTCCTACTGTACTTTTATTTGCTGCAGCAATCTGGATATCTTATGCATTAGCAGGATTTTATGGAGTGGCATTAGCAGCATCTGCAATGATGGCAACAACAGCAATGCAATTAGCAATTGATGCTTTTGGACCAATATCTGACAATGCTGGTGGAATTGCTGAAATGAGCGAATTACCAAAAGAAGTTCGTACAAGAACAGATATTCTGGATTCAGTAGGAAATACTACAGCAGCCACAGGAAAAGGATTTGCAATTGCTTCGGCAGCATTAACTTCATTGGCACTGTTTGCGGCGTATGTAACATTTACTGGTATTGACGGAATTAATATTTTTAAAGCACCAGTTTTGGCAATGCTTTTTGTGGGAGGAATGATTCCTGTAGTTTTCTCAGCTCTGGCTATGAATTCTGTAGGGAAAGCAGCGATGGATATGGTGTACGAAGTACGTCGCCAGTTTAGAGAAATTCCAGGAATCATGGAAGGAACTGGAAAACCAGAATACGCAAAATGTGTAGATATTTCGACTAAAGCCGCTTTACGCGAAATGATGCTTCCAGGAATCTTAACGATTGGTTTTCCTATTGCGATTGTTCTTTTAGGGAAATTAGTTTACGGAAGCAACAACCAATTAATCGCCGAAATGTTGGGTGGTTATATGGCTGGAGTAACTGTTTCGGGAGTTCTTTGGGCAGTTTTCCAGAATAATGCAGGAGGAGCTTGGGATAATGCAAAAAAATCTTTTGAGGCAGGAGTGCTTATTAACGGAGAAATGACCTATAAAGGCTCGGATGCGCATAAAGCAGCCGTAACTGGAGATACAGTTGGAGATCCATTTAAAGATACATCAGGACCATCGATGAATATTTTGATAAAACTAACTTGCTTAATCGGATTGGTAATTGCTCCGATATTAGGCGAAGGACATTCGGCTTCGGGAATGGCAGAAGGAGGTTCTTGTTGTGCTAAAACAGAAATGCATGGCGGACATTCTAAATGCGATATGTCTAAAATGGCAACAATGACCAGAGAAGAATGTGCACAAATGTGTAAAGAGAAAGGATGCAGTCCAGAAGAAACTGCAAAATGTTTAGCTAACTATGATGCAAACGGAAAATACCTTCATAAAAAAACGGATTGTTTTGATACAACTAAATACACCAAAACGGATGCAGTTCGTGTAGAAATTGTAAACGTAAATGGTCAGGTTGTAGGAACGGTTAGAACTACAAGAAATGGTAAAGTAGATGAAAAGGTTTTTAAAGGAACAGCAGATGAGGTTAATGCTCAAATTGATGCTTTGAAATAATAAAATGACTTATCAATCTTAAATACTTACACTTTGTCAAAGTGCTAAAAACAAAAAATGCCTCTAAATATTAGAGGCATTTTTTTTATGTTTTAAAACAATCCGTTTAGTTCGGCATCAATTCTATTAATGATGTCTCCTAAATCTTCAGGATTATCAACAAAGTTTATGTTGTCAACATCTATAATCAATATTTTTCCTTTAGTGTATGTTTGAACCCAAGCTTCATATCTTTCGTTCAAACGGCTTAAATAATCAATAGAAATAGAGTTTTCGTATTCGCGACCGCGTTTATGAATTTGTCCTACTAAGTTAGGAATAGAGCTTCTTAGGTAAATTAATAAATCGGGTGGTTTTACCAATGTTTCCATTAGTTCAAACAATGAAGTGTAATTCTGGAAATCACGACTAGTCATTAATCCCATAGAATATAAGTTGGGAGCAAAAATATAAGCATCTTCGTAAATGGTTCTGTCCTGAATAACTTTTTTACCGCTTTCGCGAATTTGTTGCACTTGGCGAAATCGGGTATTTAAGAAATAGATCTGCAAGTTAAATGACCAACGCTCCATTTGATGGTAAAAATCATCTAAATATGGGTTGTCGACAACTTCTTCAAAGTTGGGTTCCCACTTAAAATGTTTAGCCAGTAATTTGGTTAGAGTTGTTTTTCCTGCGCCTATGTTTCCTGCTATTGCTATGTGCATTACGGTATTATGATTTTATAATTTGTAATTCCTCCAATTGTAAAAATAGATAAAATTTGGTCTTTGTAATAGAAATTACCAAACGTTTTTTCTGAAATTTCAATTTGCAAAGGATCTCCTGATTCGGGGGTACTGATGTCTTTAAAAAACAACAAATTAGCTTTTTTGTAAATGTATTGATTGTTGTTAAGAATCGTCAAAGCATCAAAATCGGGTATTTTCCCAAAAGCAATAACTTTGCCGAAGATGTCACAAGAAAACCAATTGTTCTTTTCGTCTACCCAATAAAAAACGTTGAAATTCGATTGATAGTATTTTATATTTCCTGAAAGTGGAGTTGAAACAGTTTTGTACTCATCCTTTAAATAGTTGTAAAGACCAATTTGCTGGTTTAATGTATTGTAAATCCAGAGCTGGTTTTGGGAAGCAATCCCAACTCCAGAAGCGAGGATTGGGGTTGTATTTTTAGAAAAATTAATTCGGCTAGTTTCATTAAACTGATTATCTAGTAAAACCACAGTATTGAAATCTTCATAAAATAAAACAACTTTAAGCGGATTTTCTAAATCAGCTTTGGTAATCTTTCCTAAAGAGATGTTTTTATATTCGTAGGCATCTTTACCGTTTGTCTTTATAAAACGGTTGTCTTTTATTAAATATACAAAGCCAAAAGTATCGGTTCCTGAAAATTGATCAGCATCAAAAGTTATACTATTTACAGTAGTGATTTGGATTTTCTTATCCTGAGAAAAAGCTGCTGAAAAGGAGCAAATAAGAATCAGAAGTATCAAGTTTTTATACATTGTTGTTTTGGTTTTAATAACTCTGATTTTGAATAGGCCAAATTACAAAAAAACTCAATTGCTATTTGCTTTAGCATAAATATTTGGACTAGGAATGATTATACAGCACTACTTTTTTAGGGATGTCTTGTTTAAAGCCACATTTGTCTATCGTTTCAGGCAATTGATATATTAGTTTTTTTAGACTTTGAGATTAGTAATAGCTTTGGTTAATAATCTAATAATTAGACAGAACCATTTTAAAGATAGCGCTATGATGAATAAAATATTTTTTACACTTATTGTGATGTTTGGATTTTATCAGGCACAGGCACAAAAAGACTTTCAGGGAATGGCAATTTATGAGTCTAAAACACAAGCTCCAAAATTTAATGGAATGGAAGGCAACAGAGATATTACTCCCGAGATGCAAAAAGACATGGAAGAGCACATGAAAAAAATGCTCGAAAAAACATTCATACTTAATTTTGATCAGTCAGCTTCGATTTATAAAGAAGAAGAAAAGCTAGATATGGGAGGACAAGAAGGTGGAGGTTTTAGAATGATGGGTTCTATGATGGGCAGCGGCGGAACTTTTTATAAAAATGTAAAAGCTAAATCGTATACCGTTGATAAAGAATTTATGGGAAAAGAATTTCTAGTCGTGGATTCATTGCCAAATATAAAATGGAAACTAGAGGGTGAAACCAAGCAAATAGGAGGTTATACATGTTATAAAGCCACGATGGTTAAAACAGTTAATGAAGCAGATATTAGAAATGTTAGACCCAAGAATCCTGATACTAAAAATGAAGAATCAAAAAAAGTAGAGAACCCTAAGAAAGAAGAGAAAGGAACAAATTTCATGGAGAGTTTTGACGTTCCTAAAGATATAATTGTAACTGCTTGGTATACGCCAGATATTCCTATAAACCAAGGTCCTGAGAATTATTGGGGTTTACCAGGTTTAATATTAGAAATTAATGATGGGAGAACCATTATATTATGCTCTAAAATTGTTTTGAATGCAAAAGATAAAGTTGCAATAAAAGCACCAACAGCTGGCAAAAAAACTTCTCAGAAAGTATATGATGAAATTGTAATAAAGAAAATGAAAGAATTTCGGGAAATGCATCCTAATCGTAGCAGATCAGGCGGAGCAGCAACTCTTATAGTTAGATAATTTAATTTAATTATAATGAAAAACATACTCTCATTTTTTACTCTTTTGGTTACAACCATATCATTATCTCAAAGTATTAAATACGATGGCTTTATCTTGGACGAAAACAAACATCCGTTAGAAATGGCCAATATTATGGCTGTTAATATAGGCACGAAAGCAATGGATTCGTACGGAATAACCAATTATAAAGGAAAGTTTCAGTTGAGTTTAAAACCAAATTCATCCTACAGCATAAAAATTAGTTATCTCGGAATGAAATCTAAAGAGATAATAATTACAACACAATCTATAAATATTTCTCAGAATATTGTTTTGGATAACCTCGGGATAGAACTTGAGGGAGTCGAGATTGTGCGCGAAATGCCAGTCTCTATAAAAGGAGACACGATTGTATATAACGCAGATTCATTTAAATCTGGAACAGAAAAAAAACTAGAAGATGTTTTGAAAAAACTACCAGGAGTTGAGGTAAACGCTGATGGTGAAATAGAAGTAGAGGGCAAAAAAGTTTCTAAATTAATGGTCGAAGGCAAAGATTTCTTTGATGGAGATACAAAACTAGGAGTCAAAAACATTCCCGCTGATGCGATTGATAAAGTACAGGTGCTAAGAAATTATAATGAAGTTGGTGCATTAAAAGGATTAGAGAATGATCAGGATAATGTAGCCATGAATATTAAACTTAAAAAAGGAAAGAATAATTTTTGGTTTGGAGATATGACTGCCGGAATAGGAGTTGGCGAACTCGATAGTCGGTATGTAATTAACCCGAAAGTGTTTTATTATAGCCCTAAATATAGTATTAATGTGATTACCAATTTTAATAATATAGGCGAATTGCCTCTTACAATTCAGGATTATTTTAAGTTTACGGGCGGTTTTAGGAGTATGATGAAAAAAGGTGGAAGTAGTTTTGATGTTTCTTCTAATGATTTAGGAATTTCGCTTTTGCGAAATAATCGAGCAAAAGAAATCGAAACCCAATTTGGAGCCACCAATTTCACTTATAACGCTACTAAATCTTGGAGTTTAAGTGGTTTCGGAATTATTTCTTCGGCTACGACCGAACTCGAAACTAAATCTCAAATCTCAATACTAGAATCTGGAGATCAACAAAAAAGTGATGAACTAACACATCAAAAAAATAATCTGGGACTTTTTAAATTAAGTTCGACTTATAAACCAAACGCAAAATTTCAGTTTGATTATGATGTTTTAACAAAACTATCCAAACAAGAAGAGAATAGTAATTTGTTGCGAGAATCGATTGTAGATAATACGACTGCAACCGAGAATATATTTACAAATAAAAAGCAAGATCCAACATCTGTCAATCAAAATCTGAGTTTGTATTATACCAAAAATGACAAGAATATTTTTGCTTTTGAAGCCCAGTATTTATATCAGGATGAGAACCCGTTTTATAATGCCAATTTGCACAGTCAGCCGTTTGATTTATCGGGATATATCTCAGGTCAGGACAGAAATGATTTGAATCAGAATCGGTTTGTGAAAACAAATAAACTAGATGCTAAATTTGATTACTATTATATGGTAACTCCTAAGAGTAATATTAACGTGACGATTGGGAACACGTATTCTCATCAAAATTTTAATTCCCATATTTTTCAAATCTTGGATGATGGCACCACCAATGATTTGAATGCTGCAGAAAATAATAATCAGGTAAATTATAACTTTAATGATGTGTTTTTAGGAGTACATTATAAAATTCTGGCGGGTAAATTCACCTTTACTCCAGGAGTGAGTGTACATTCGTATAAGATGGAAAATAACCAATTAGGTTCTGGTTATTCGCAGAATTTTTTTAGAGTTCTACCCGATTTGTTTGCTTTGTATCAGATAAAAAAATCAGAAACATTAACCTATGATTTTTCATTGAGCAATAATTTCACCGATATTAATCAGTTGGCTTCTGGTTACGTTTTGTCTAATTATAGTAATTTGTTTCAAGGGAATCGATTCTTAGAGAATGCAACTTCTCAAGTACATTCTTTGCGTTATTTTAAATACAATATGTTCAATTTTGAAAATATTTTTGCCGATGTAACCTATACTAAAAAAGTAGATGCTGTAAAAACGAAGTCTGATTTTGCAGGAATAAACCAATCTTCGATGCCTTATAATTCTAATTTAGCCGACGAAACTTTTTCAGGATTGGGAAGTTACGGACGTTCATTTTTAAAGAACTATAAAGCATCCGTAAATGCGAGTTTAAACTGGTCTAAGTTTAATAATATCCAGAACTACTCACCTTCAGTAACCGAAAGCTTTAGCCAAAATTATACGGTAAAAGCAGCTACAAATTATAAAGATTTGCCTAATCTAGAATTTGGTTATACTTTCTTGGTTAATGAATATAGTGGTTCTACTTATTATACAGATAAGCCTTTTGCTAAGCTGGATTACTATTTTTTAGAAAGTTTTTCTTTTGTTGCCGATTATGAATTTTACCATTATTACAGTAAGAATAAGGCAATCGATAACGAATACGATTTTTTAAATGCTAGTTTGGTTTACCAAAAAAAGGATAGTAAATGGGAGTATAAAGTCTCGGCTACCAATTTGTTAAACACAAAATATTTAAATGATGATAGTTTTTCGCAGTTTTCTACCAGAGTTTCGCAATACACAGTTCAGCCTCGATATATAATCTTTTCGATGAAATATAATTTGTAGTTGTTTGTGTGTTAATTCTTTTTCATCCTAAAAAAAGAAGATATATTTGTGTAGCTTATTAATAATTAATTACAATTTGTATGCGAAACTTTTTGTCTGGCACTTTAGTGCTTTTTTTTGTAACATCATTTTCATTTGCACAAAACCAAACTCTCGAGAAAGGTTCTTATTTGTCTAAAGATAATGATCAGGGGTTAAAGATAAAACTGAATCTACTGGAAAATAATAAGTATGAATTGGTCTTTTTGGAAGGTGACTATGAAGTAAAAGAAGATTCATTATTACTAAAAGGGAAAAATAGAGATGGAGTAGTTTTCGATGTTGACTACACTTATGATAAATCGGAGAGTGCAGGAAAACTGAAAGTTAAATTTGCTGAATCATTATATTATGGTTTTTATATTGGTACACAAAACGGAACAGATCCAGTTCAGTACCAAAAAATATCTGATATAGAAGTTGTTGGAGACCCAAGTGCAGATTCATCATTGAATTTTGAAATTGATCATGCTCAATTTTTATATCTTGTTTATGAAGGATATGATAGTAATACCCCAAGTAAAGTATTAAAATATGAGATTCCTGCCAAAGCTACAGGCGTAGCGATAAAGTATCAACCGTATTCTGATAATCCTGAGTTAAAAGGTTTTTTTGATAAAAAGAAAAATGAGTTGGTGGTTTTTGAAATATCGGGTAAAAATCCGTTGACTTTTCAAAATGCAAAAGCACTTAATAAGGAATCAGTAAAAACAAAGTTGCTTCCTCTGGAAAATAAAAGTATTACAGATTGGACTTATCCAGGCAAAGAACCGCTTCTTACAGAAGATTGGGGAGTTGGTACAGATAGTGTAGCTACAGCGGTTTATGATGTTGCCCCAAAAGTAAATTTTAAACTAAAAGTAGAAAAATCTTTAGCAGACGCCATAAAAGTAACCAAAGTTACAGGCGATAAGTTTTTGATTGTATATAATGATATCAATAATAAATCGGCTCAAGATGATTTTGATGCATTTGTCATAGCTCAAGAAGTGAGCATAGGATATAATTTTTACGATGCTTATGATGCTCAATATGATAGATTTAATTATTATTTAGCGACCAAAAGTGATAAAGCCTGGTTGAAGAAAAACAAGATAACAGATTCACCAAGTATAATTGTATTGGATGAAAACGGAGCTGTTTTAGCAACTGCAAAATCAACTTTGGTAGATAAAACAGATATGTTCTCTTATTATGGATCTTTATTTAACAAATTTAAAAAAACCTATGCAAAGAATAATTTTGCTAAAACAATTACCAATAAAAAAGCCAGTGATGCTGAACTGATAAAAGCATTTAATGATGTTGCAGCACTTGGGAATATTAGCGATTATGACTATGATTATGGTACTGAAGAGCCTAAAGAAGGAGATTTTAAATTTATTAAATTCGATCTGGATAAAAAACAAGCGCAACAAACTTGGGATAAGATTATTGTGACACATCAAAAAGACGCAAAACCGAATATGATTTTGGTCGAAGCTATCTTGCAGGAAATTAAAAGTGTTGGTTTTAATAAACAAGTTTTTTCGGTAGATAAAGTTTTAAACGATACCGATTTTAAATCGATAGATTACCTGATAAAACATTATGATGCTATCGAAGCGTTGCGTACAGAATATAATGCTCAAGATGAGTCGCGTGTTGCAATTGGTAATATAAACACAGAAATTTCGACTGCTTTACAGAATAACACAAGTTTGTATGTAGATGAAAATACAGAAGCAAAATCCGATTCGGAAAAAGTAATGGAAACATACAAGAAGTTAATTTCTAGCGGAAAAGGTAATTTTGATTCTTATAGAAATTATTTCTATTATTTAGCTGCACATGCCGTAAATGAAGATGTTGGCAATACCTATTTAAAAGAATTTGACGCTTATTTTAATAAGGTTTTGGCAACGCAGGAGAATGTTATCCAAAGACTAGACGAAATATATAGTACAGATGTTACTGCGTCTTATTTCGATTGGAAAGAGTTTAAAGAATACCATACTAATCTTTGTAATGATGTGGCTTGGTATACAGTATTACATTCAAACGATGCAGGTTCTATAAAGAAAGCAATTATATGGTCAGAATACAGTTTGGTTGTTAAAAAGAACGATCCGTATTATCTGGATACATTGGCACAATTGTATTACAAAGACGGACAAAAAGAAAGGGCTATTAAAATGCAACAACATGCTGTAGAACTCTCTAAAGATGTCGAAGAAGAAACTAAGATAGAAATGCAGGAAACATTAGTTAAAATGCAAAACGGAACTTATTAGATTAAAAAAGCCTTTGAAGATAACTTCAAAGGCTTTTTTGGTTTTTAAAAGTGCATTTGGTGTATTTTAATGCAATAATATATTATTTTAGAAATATAAGCAATTCCTTTTATAATATTGATTATTAGCTCTAACCAATTACGATGATTTTTGTTTTTGTTCATCATTCATAACTTTTTAGTTTTTCGTTATTGTTAATGAGCTTTTATGATTTTACGTGTTTTAAAAACCTAAGAATTAATTTTGAAAAAAAACAATTCGTAGCTCATCTGATACAATTATACTTATGTCTAACACAATTGTAAATGATATAATGAATGTTTTTTATACTTTATTTTTTAATACCAACCATTACTTTAATCTGGTAAGCGGTTAAGGTTTTCTTTCCTTTTGTAACTTTTCCATTTGCACTAATGTAAGTTAAAGTGATAGTGTATTTTGGGCTATCTACTTTTTGAATTACTTTTTCATTTGTATTGTTATTTCGGCTAAAGTTGGAATTTGCATTTACAAAATCATTTATTTTTAAAGGAACTATGTCCTGATTGATTTGTAAATCAATTCCATAATCAGTTTTTTTAGACTTTATAGTGTAATTTTTCCCATCTATCGAAGTACAATTGTTGCATTCAAAATCATTGTTATAGGATATTGTAAACAAAAAGTCTTGTCCATGAATGTTTTCTACTTGATTATCTTCATTTCCATAAAAATAATAGTAGAACGAAGTATCTATGTCATCCTTTCGATCATAATAATATCGATATTCAAACCCTAGGCTATTCATTACTTCATTATCACTAGGAGATTTGTCTTTTTTAAGTAAAGCTTCTAATTTTGCTTTAGCATAAGGAACCATAATTTTTGTACCATAATTGTCTTGTAGAAATGTAACAATACTACTTAAATCCTGTTCTTGCTCAAAAGTTAGTTTTTCTTTTTTAGCCTTTTCCATATACATTTCAAATCTTGATAATTGACTGTATTTTGAAATTGAATTAGCGCTTTGAGGACCAACTAATGAAAGTAAAGCTGCTAGACACATACTTATCGGAATGAACTTTATTTTAGGTTGTTTCTGGATTAAAAAATAGGTCACAACTATTGTAAGCCATATTGATAATAACAGAACATAATAACGCTCATGCGTAAATCCGTAAAGATTAATTCGGTACAAAATTGCCCAAAACAGTAATCCCAGTAGCGGAATTAATAGAAAATAAAACAAACGATTAAAAGTTCTTATCCAGAGATTAGCTTTTTCGGTTGCAATAGGATGAACCAATAAAAAAGAAAGAATCCCGAAAATAGCAAATACCAAAACAAGATAAGAAACCCAGCCAACAGGTAAAGATAGTGTTACAAGAATTTTTGCTTCATAACAAATCAAGATCACCAAGTATAGACTTATTAAAGGTAATAAGACATACTGAGTAAAGTTTTTAAGACCTTTTGGGTAATTAAGAACTAAAGGCGATTGTTCATTATTGGTTTCTGGAACTCCACTTAAAAAGAAAGTAGTATTAAAAATTCCGCTGATGATAAAAAAGATATGAAAATAAATATGATCATAAAATTCTACATGAAATAATTCATGAACAGCTAATATCGCCAAAGCTAAACCAGCATATAGTACAATGCTGTATAAACCAGCCGTTAAAATTCGGAGGAAAAGTTGCTTGTTAAATTCCCAAAACTCATCCTGATTGTATGCTCTGGGCAAAAATCCTGCAAATGAAACTAACAAATGCAAAGCAATGTTAAGGACTATAAATTGTTGTATTTCTATTTCTGTAATATCTTCATGAAAATTGAAAATAAATAGAAAGATTAAAGATCCCAGTATGATACTGGTTAGGTAACGTAGAAGGTTGTTCTTTTTTGCGGCTATAAAAAATAAACTAACAGAAAGGAATAAAACTAAGCATAAAGAGCAACTCATTAAAGCTTTTACATAAAGCTCTTTGTTTGGATCGTCATACTTTGCTTCGTTGAGAATAATGGTGAGAATAGTTCCTGTAATCGAGATTAAAATTTCTAATGGAAATCTAAGAACTGTCTTTAGTGTTGAGTTTAAAACGTTTTGAAAAGAAGGGAATTTTGCCATATTTTTTTGGTAGGTTTTGTTCTACGAAGGAAAGAAAATAGAAGCACATTGCCAAAGAAAAACCCCGAAGTCTGCATTTGCAAATTTCGGGGTTTAATATATACTAAGATTTATTTTAAGCTTCTAAAAAGAACTTCAAATTACAATCCAAAAGCAGCTTTTACCTGGTCAACAAAATCAAGTTTTTCCCATGTAAATAACTCTACAGTAACTGTTTTTTCATTTCCTCCCGGAGCAGAAAAAGTTTTAGTTACAATTTCTGGTTTACGACCCATGTGCCCGTAAGCAGCAGTTTCGCTATAAATAGGATTTCTTAATTTTAAACGTTGTTCGATAAAGTAAGGACGCATATCAAAAATAGCTTCTACTTTTTTAGCGATTTCACCGTTAGTTAAGTTTACTTTAGATGTTCCGTAAGTATCAATAAAAATACCCATTGGTTTTGCAACACCAATTGCATAAGAAACTTGTACCAAGATTTCATCAGCAATACCAGCAGCAACTAAGTTTTTAGCGATATGACGTGTAGCATAAGCAGCACTTCTATCTACTTTACTTGGATCTTTTCCAGAGAAAGCACCACCACCGTGAGCACCTTTACCACCGTAAGTATCTACAATGATTTTTCTTCCTGTTAATCCAGTATCTCCGTGAGGACCTCCAATTACGAATTTCCCTGTTGGGTTAATGTGATATTGAATTTTATCGTTAAATAAATGTGCGTGAGTTGGGTTCTTAGCAATAATTCTTGGAATAAGAATTTCGATAATATCCTTTTTGATTTTAGCAAGCATTACAGCTTCTTCATCAAAATCATCATGCTGAGTAGATATTACAATTGCATCAATACGTGTTGGCTTATTGTCATCACTGTATTCTAATGTAACCTGAGATTTAGCATCAGGACGTAAATAAGTGATTTCTTTGTTTTCACGTCTTAAAATAGCTAATTCTTGTAGTAATTTATGAGATAAATCAAGTGCCAAAGGCATATAATTTTCAGTTTCGTTAGTTGCATAACCAAACATCATACCTTGATCACCAGCTCCTTGTTCTTCAGGATTTGCTCTGTCAACACCTTGATTGATGTCTGCAGATTGTTCGTGAATAGCAGATAAAATTCCGCAAGAGTTTGCCTCAAACATATATTCGCTTTTCGTATAACCAATTTTTCTGATTACTTCGCGAGCGATCTGTTGTACATCTAAATATGTATTTGATTTTACTTCACCGGCCAATATTACTTGTCCAGTTGTTACTAAAGTTTCGCATGCTACTTTAGAATCTGCATCAAATGCTAAAAAATTATCAATTAATGCATCTGAGATTTGATCCGCAACTTTGTCTGGATGTCCTTCGCTAACAGATTCTGACGTAAATAAATAAGCCATAATATTTATTAAATTAAAATTATAAAATTAAGCGAGGAAAAGAAATAATTGCTGGAAATGCTAAAGGAGGATTCCTGCTTTAGCATTTTTTAAAACTGAAATGAAAATCTTTCAGCATCCATAATGAATGTTTTCATTATGAAGAGGTTGCAATCAGTCCAAATTTTTCCTCTGTATTCGGCTGCAAAGGTATAAAACCATTTTGAATTGCAAATTAATCTTTTGTTTTTTTAATTTAATATACAAAAATTTAACATATTCGACTTGTTCTATAGAGTTTAGAAAATAAATCGACATTTGTTTGGTAGACTAAAAAATAGTTCGCAAATTTGCCCCAACAAAACAAAAGAAAAATGAAATTCACTGTTAACAATATGATGTCTTGTAAGATGCCGGAGTATTCCGCAGAGATACTATTGTAGTTTATTTTCAAAAATATACATAGAACCTCTGCAAATTGCAGAGGTTTTTTTGTTTAATGAAGAAAACAAAACAGAATGTCATTTTAAACCAAAATATTAATAAATCAGTAAAAAAGTAATGAAAAAAAATGTAGCATTAGTTTTAGGTCTTTTGACATTTTCGGGCATTTATGCTCAGGAAAATAAAAAGGAGAAAGATACTTTACAAAATAATGAATTATCAGAAGTAACAATAATTGGTTCTAGAAGTAAAAATAGAGTTAAGACCGATGTACCCGTTCCAATCGATATTTTTAATATTTCAGAAATAACAAAAGGAGCACCACAAACCAGTGTAACTCAAATATTAAATTATGTTGCACCGTCGTTTACCAGTAATCCAACTTCTACAGCAGATGGAACCGACCATATTGATCCTGCGCAATTAAGAGGATTAGGACCAGATCAGGTTTTAATACTTGTAAATGGTAAAAGAAGACACACAAGTTCTTTGGTAAATATCAATGGAGCACCAGGAAGAGGTTCTGTTGGAACAGATTTAAATGCAATACCATCATTTGCAATAGAAAGAATTGAAGTACTAAGAGATGGGGCAGCAGCACAATACGGATCTGATGCAATTGCGGGAGTAATTAACATTGTATTAAAAAAGAATGCTAATTATCTTTCGGGAGATGTACAATATGGAGCAAACATCTCTTCGGGGTCTAATAACTTTAAAGGAGGAACTGATGGTCAGGCTTTGCAAGTAGATTTAAATTACGGAACATCTTTGGGTAAAGAAGGAAGTTTCCTGAGCGTTACAGGTAGTGCGGTTACAAGACAAGCAACCAGTAGAGCAGGAATTAGAAGTAATGCTATTTTTAATGCTTATAATGCTGTCGAATATAGAGCGGCTCAGAATGGTGTAAATGTGAATTCATTGTTTAGTAATATTAATACGACTCCAAACTCAGCTCAAATTATAAGTACATTACAACAATACGCTCCACAAGTTAGTTATTTTACGGCAGCACAACAAACAGCAATTGCTGACGCAACAAATATTACACAAATGCAAGCGGCATTAGGTTTTGATGCAACCAATAATGAAATCAATTATAGAGGTCAGGAAAGAAGTGATTACAACATGAGCGTTGGTCAGTCAGAACTAGCTTCAGGGCAACTATATTATAATACCAAATATCCATTGACAGAAATTACTTCGTTGTACTCATTTGGAGGAGTTTCGTATAGAAACGGGAAATCATATGCTTTTAACAGATTACCTAATGGATCTGGAACATTTACACAAGTATATGCAAATGGATTTTTGCCAGAAATAGAATCGGATATTATTGATGCTTCTTCAGCTGTAGGACTTACAACTCAATTATTCGGATTTGATACTGATATTAGTACAAACCTTGGATCAAACTCCTTTAAGTATGATGTGAACAATACTATTAATGCTACTTTAGGAACAAACTCAGATTCTAGTTTTTATGCTGGTAAAGTTTCGTTTTTACAAAGTACAACCAATTTAGATTTAAGTAAAAAGTATGATGTTCTTGATGGATTGAATGTTGCTTTTGGTGGAGAATTTAGATATGAAAATTATCAGATAAAACAAGGAGAAGTAGAGTCTTATGGTTTATACGATGTAAACGGAAATTTAGTTTCGGGAATTTTACCAAGTAACTCACCATTAATTGTAACTGACTTTTTTGGTAATAAGCGTGGAGCAGGAGCACAAGGTTTTTCAGGATTCCAACCATCAGATGCTAAAGAAAAAGATAGAAGAAGTGGTGCAGCATATATAGATCTAGAATTAAACGCAACCAAAAACTGGTTAATCAACGGAGCTGCTCGTTATGAGAATTATTCAGATTTTGGTAGTACAGTTACTTTTAAACTAGCTTCACTTTTAAAATTGAATGATAATATTAACTGGAGAATTTCTGGGCAAACAGGTTTTAGAGCGCCTTCATTACAACAAAAATATTTTGAAAGTAGCTCAACACAATTTATTAATGGTTCGCCTTATCAAGTAGGATATTTTACAAATGATTCTGAAGCTGCAAAAAGTATTGGAGTTGAGAATTTAAAACCAGAAACATCTAAAAGTATAAGTACAGGATTTACATTTAAGATTCCAGCAGCTAATATTACAATTGCTACAGATGCTTATTTTACAAGAATCGACGACAGAATTGTTTTAACAGGACAATATGCAAGACCTACAGATGCACAAATAAATGGAGCAACATCTCCAGAACAAAAAGATGCATTAACATTGTTTCAGCAAGCATTTGATCTAAAAGGTGTAGAAAGAGCTTCATTTTGGACAAACGGAATTAACTCTGAAACTAAAGGAATCGACTTAGTGATTTCTCAAAAATATAATGTTATTGAGGATTTTACAATCAGAAATGATTTTGCTTTAAGTTATAATACAACAAAAAGAGTTGGATCATTAAATGTTCCTCAATCTATTGTTAATGCAGGTGGAGATCCATATGTATATTCATTTTTCCCAGAGTCAAGCAGAATTTATCTGGAAGAAGCAATCCCAAAATTGAAAGCTAATTTAATGACTACTTTCAGTATTAAGAAACTGGATATTTATTTAAGAAATAGTTATTTCGGAAAAGTTACAGATCCAGGAGCAACAGATGTAAACTTAGATGGTTTTTCTTCAGTTTATGAGCACCCAGAATACAGTGCAAAATTAGTGACCGATTTATCTTTAGGATATCAAATAAACGAACATTTAAGAGTAACACTAGGAGTTAATAATATAGGAGATGTTTATCCTGACAGAAATAATCCAGCAACTCCAGCATTTACAAATACAACACCAACATTGTCTCCTGCGCCAAGTACAGATTTAAGTAATGCAAATCAGTTTGCTTATTCTAGAGCAGTATCACAATTTGGATTAAACGGAAGATTTGGTTTTGCTCGTTTAAGTTTTAAAATATAATTTAATTGCTGGGTGTTATTTTGATGTTTAAAATAAAATGCACCCAGTGATTTCGATTAAAAGTAACCATTTAAGTAATATAAGTTCATTTAAGTAACCTATCTAGAAAACTTATATCTTCTTAAATTACTTATATGGTTTAAAAACTATATAATGCTTTAGTTGCAATAATAGGGCTTTAGGTAGTTAGGAAATCTTTTTATGTAAAAAATTGAAATTAAGTTTGGTGGTTAAAATTATAGTTACTATATTTACTCTATCGAATTAGTAGAACTAATAAAAACAAATTTTATAAAATGAATACAATAGCAAATAATATGATAATGTGTTGTAAGATGATGCAAATGTGCATCCCAATTTGCTATTGCCAAAAGTGAAAGATTAAATCTTTGTTATAGTTAAAGCTATAAGCCCTTTTGGTAGCCATCCGAAAGGGCTTTTTTTTATTCCATAATTTAAAATTTAAAAATCATGAAAACATTCTATAAAATTTCAAGAACAATTCAAGCTTTATTGAAAGCAGATGCCAAAAGAATTTTTGGTGTAATACAAACCAAAAGAATAAATACAAACGAAGTAAAAGGAAAATTGTATACGAGTGAGTCAAACTCATTATTGTTTCAGATGTATGCCCACGAAGATGAAGATCTTTTTATATAAACAGAAAAATAATTAAGAAATATAAACACACAATCTTTTAACTAATTAAAAAAATAGAACCCATGAGCACACAAAAATTCGCAACAAACGCACTACACGCAGGACATGATGTAACAAAAAATGGTAATACAAGAGCAGTGCCTATTTACCAAACATCATCTTATGTTTTTAATAATTCAGATCATGC
Source organism: Flavobacterium sp. AJR (assembly GCF_002156885.1). Lineage (NCBI taxonomy): Bacteria > Pseudomonadati > Bacteroidota > Flavobacteriia > Flavobacteriales > Flavobacteriaceae > Flavobacterium > Flavobacterium sp. AJR. The sequence continues at coordinate 19,377 of NZ_NCWQ01000002.1, forward strand.
AGCTAATTTGTTTGGTCTAGCCGAAGCAGGATTTATTTACACACGATTAAACAACCCTACAAATGATGTTCTGGAACAACGACTGGCAGCGCTAGAAGGTGGTATTGGAGCAGTTGTAACAGCATCTGGAGCATCGGCAATTGCCACAACTTTGCTAACATTGCTTAAAGCAGGAGATCATATTGTAGCATCAAATAGTTTATACGGAGGAACTTATAATTTATTAAAAGTTACTTTGCCAAGATTAGGAATCACAACAACGTTTGTAGATCCATCTGATGCCGAAAACTTTACCAAAGCAGCAAAGGAAAATACAAGAGTCTTTTTTGTAGAGTCATTAGGGAATCCAAAATTAGATGTATTGGATTTGAAAGCAATTTCGGCAGAAGCCAAAGCATTTAAAGTTCCATTTATTGTAGATAATACTGTTCCAACACCATATTTGCTTAATCCAATAGAACATGGAGCAAATATTGTAATTCATTCCCTAACCAAGTATATCTCAGGAAACGGAACTTCTTTAGGAGGAGCAATTATCGATGCTGGAACTTTTGACTGGGCAAACGGAAAATTCCCTGAGTTTACAGAACCATCTGCAGGTTATCACGGATTAGTTTATAACGAAGCACTAGGAAATGCTGCATTTATTGCCAAAGCACGTATAGAAGGATTACGCGATTTTGGTTCAGCATTGAGTCCATTTAATGCTTTTCAGATTATTCAGGGATTGGAGACTTTACCAATACGTATTAAGAAGCATAGCGAAAACGCATTAGCCTTAGCATCATGGTTACAGGCACAAGATGAGGTGGTTTGGGTAAATTACCCAGGTCTAAAATCGAATAAATATTATGTCTTGGGACAAGAGTATTTGCCGAAAGGACAAAGCGGAATCATAACTTTTGGATTAAAAGGAGGTTTTGAAGCTGCCAAAAAAGTAGCTGATGAAACCAAATTATTCTCACTTCTTGCAAATATAGGCGATACAAAGTCACTGATTATTCATCCTGCAAGTACAACTCACCAACAATTATCAGAAGAAGAACAATTCGCAACAGGAGTTTCAAAAGATTTGATTCGACTTTCGGTAGGAATTGAAGATATAGACGATTTGATTGCCGATTTACAAGCGGTATTTAAAAATATAAAGAGTGCTCAATTAGCATAAATTAGAAAGTTAGGTTTTTTTGTTTTTTGTTAGAAAAATTGCCTTTAACCACGTGAGCAGGGTTAAAGGTGATTTTCAAAAAATAATCAAAAACAATAATACTAAGTAAAAGTTCAAAACAATATTTCTTGAACTGCTTTCCTGGCATAGATGCAAAAGATAAACACAAATTTCACGAATTGGCACAAATCATAATGATTAGCTTAGTTTGTGAAATTAATTTCACAAACTAATTAGTGCCAATTCGTGAAATTCGTGTTTAAATTAATTGTCCAGATAGTAGGTTTCTTGAATTTATTTTAAAATAAAAGTAAAAATTATGTCAAAGCTTAAAATAAACATCATCCTTTTTGGAATAGGAAATATTGGCAGCACTCTAATAAATCAGATAATTGAGAGCCAAGTATTTTTTAGCGAAAATAAAAGCATTGATTTGCGGTTTCCTATCATAACCAATTCTACATTGGCATTTTTTGAAAAAGAAGGCGCAGAGAACGCCTGGGAAGCCAATTTTGTACATCTCGCAATTCCTTTTAAGGTAGATGATATTATTGCTTTTGCAAAAGAGAATGCTTTCGAAAACTTAATTGCTGTAGATGCAACCGCAAGTGACGAATTAATAGATCATTATATCCCGTTAGTTCAAAACGGGTTTAATATTGTGGCAGTAAATAAAAAAGCAAATACATTGCCAATAGACTTTTATAGAGAACTAAGAGAAAACCTTAAGAAATACGATAAAGAATTTTTATACGAAACCTCAGTAGATACAGGTTTTCCGGTATTACAAACTATTAGAGATTTATATAACTCGGGAGAGAAAATAACCAAGATAAGAGGTGTTTTTTCAGATTCATTAAGTTATGTCTTTAATCGATTTTCATCAGAAGACACTTGTTTCTCTACTATTTTAAAAGATGCCGAAAAGCTACAGTTAATAACATCCGATTACGAAGGAGATTTATCGGGTAGTGATGCAGCCGAGAAATTACTTATTCTTACTAGGGAAATAGGGAAAGACTTTGAAATTTCGGATATTAAAACAACTCCACTTTTAGATCATAATCAATATGAGATAAATGCCAAATCAAAGCGTGTGATTAATAAAGAACTATTAGATAAGTCTTTTAAAATTGCAAAAATTACACAATCCGATAATCATGTTTTACGATATGTTGGAGAGTATAATGTTTTAGAAAATAAACTAGAAGTCAGATTAGTTTCAGAATCTACCAAAACTGCAATCGGGCAATTAAAAGGATCAGATACTATTTTTGAAATCTACACACAATCTTACGGAAACATTCCGATAGTTATTCAAAGTGCCGCTGCAGGAAAAGAAGCTATAGCAAGAGGAGTTATAACAGACATTCTAAAAGTTGCCGAAAAGATAAAAAATAAAGAAGCTATTTGGGCTTAGAAATTTTTGAAATTGAATTTTATATTCAATTTTTTTTTGATTTAAAGTTAGATGTTCTTTGAAATTTATGTTTAGTGAAGGAAGTTTTTAAACAGTTGAGTGTTAATTTTATACCTCATTCGGAGTATTTCGTCGAAAAAAAGTAACATTTCGTCGTTTTTTTGTTTTTAAATGCAAATTTAACGTGATTTTATCATTAAAATATGGATTCTGGCTTGGTTAATTCGAAAAAACGTCGCATATTTGTTAAACCAAAAAGATACCAAAAATGAATTTTAATATTTGTAAAATTAATAAGGTCATGTCGGAGAAATCCGTAGGGAAGTCTATTGCTTAAAATTATATCTATAAAAAATATATAGCAAAGCCTCCCAAATTTATTGGGAGGCTTTTTTTTTAGATTATACAAATATTGAAATTTTTTAAAATGATAAATAATAATATTAAAATGAATAATAACTCGAAGTTTAAGATGATGCAGAATGTCGCGCTTATTTGCGTACGCGTCTATTGATTTCCAAAAGTATAATAAGTTTAAACGACTTAAACCCTTTTGGTATAATTATCAAAAGGGTTTTTTTTTGGACATCGAGTTAATTTAATAAAAACAAACACAAATAAACAATTATAAAACACACATGTTATGAGCACACAAAACTACTTCGCAAAAAGGTTCGGATTCTTTAGATTCTTCAGAGCTAAAAAGACAATAACAATCCAAACAGTAAATGAATTGGCACATCCAAGATTTGGAATGGAAGCTACAGATGAAACTGCAGAAAAAAAAGCACCTAATTCTTTGCTTTTCTTGATGTATTCAAAAGAGAATGAAACTTTATTTATTTAAATTAAAACTTTAAATAAAATACAAGCTAACAATATGAATTTTCTGGATATATATGTCCAGCGGTTGCTTGTACGTGATTGTTTTGTTTGAACTATTTTGTAAACGAACTAAAATCAAATGAATAAAAAATTTGGTCGTTTAAGAAAATAGTAGTTAATTTGTGCCATTAAGTTCAAAAACGTATTGAAATGTTATAAAGAAAGGACGAGGGATTAGACCCGATGAATCCTTAGCAACCCTTCGATAAATCGAAGAAGGTGCTGCATTCTACCACGCCCAACGTGGAAAGATAACACAAAGAATTTCTCTAGCATAGCTCTAGTTTTTTCTTTTTAATATTTCCATGTACAAATCAAAAATTACAAAAGATTTGAAATTGGAAAATAAAACCATCCCGATTATATTACAGAATTTTGTCACCGAAAGTGGCGCTTCGTATAATGCGATTAACCTAAGTTATGAACTTTTTGGTTTACCGTTACACACTGCGCCTATAGTTTTGGTAAATCATGCATTAACAGGAAACGCTCAGGTTACGGGCGAGAATGGTTGGTGGAACGATTTAATTGGTGATAATAAAACCATTGATACTGCAAAATATACAATTCTAGCTTTTAATGTTCCAGGAAATGGACATAACGGAATCTCGATTGAAAACCATACAGATTTTACCGCCAGAGATGTTGCCCGAATTTTCATAAAAGGGATTGAGTTTCTTAAAATCAATCAATTATATGCAATTATAGGTGGTTCTGTTGGTGGCGGTATCGCATGGGAAATTCTGGCATTAGAACCTCAAATCACTAAACATTTAATACCTATTGCAACCGATTGGAAATCTACCGATTGGTTAATTGCAAATTGCTATTTGCAAGAGCAAATCCTAAACAATTCTTCAAGACCAATAGAAGATGCGCGAATTCATGCCATGTTATGTTATCGCTCGCCAGAATCTTTTAAAGAAAAATTTCAGAGAACTAAAAATGATGAACTAGCTATTTTTAATGTAGAAAGCTGGCTGGGACATCATGGGAAAAAGCTTCAAAAAAGGTATCAAATTTCATCATATAAATTAATGAATCAGTTGCTTAAAACAATTGATATTACAAGGAATACAGCCGATTTTGAAACATTATTATCAAAAACAACTGCCCATATCCATATCATAGGGATTAATTCGGACTTGTTTTTTAGTGCAAAAGAAAATCAGGAAACCTATCAGGAATTAAAAAAGTTCAAAGAAAATGTTTCATATAGCGAAATAGATTCTGTTCACGGACATGATGCTTTTTTAATCGAGTACAAACAATTAGATAATTTGCTTGCATCTATTTTTTAGAGCAACATAAAATACAACACAAATAAGATGAAAATATTAAAATTTGGAGGTAAATCTTTATCAAACGGAGAAGGACTTAATAAAGTAGTTTCTATAATTATTGATAAAATAAATCAAGGTGAGAAAATTGCCGTAGTAGTTTCTGCTCGTGGTAACGCAACAGATGAACTAGAAGATATATTAACAATTGCTTCTAAAAACGGAAATTACAAACCGTTATTAGAGAGTTTTAAAACATACCAGATATCGGAGTATTCAAACGTTGATTTCTCGGAAGAGTTTGGTGTTTTGGATAAACTTTTTGAAGGAGTTAGTTTAATAGGCGATTACAGTAAGAAGATAAAAGATCAGGTTCTTTCCAAAGGAGAATTGCTTTCGGCTAAATTATTGACTTCAATTTTGCTGGATAAAGGTATTCCTGCGAACTTTGCCGATTCTAGAGAACTACTTAAAACAGATTCTAAATTTGGTGATGCACAACTTCTAGAGCAATTATCTAAGAAAAATGTAATCAACTATTTTAAACAATATAATGGATCAACTGTTAACATTGTTACAGGATTTATTGGTTCAAATAATAGTAATGAGACAACTACATTAGGCAGAAATGGGAGTAATTATACAGCTTCATTATTAGCAAATTATCTTGATGCCGAAGAACTTCAGAATTTTACGCACGTTGACGGAATTTATACAGCAAATCCAGATTTAGTTAGTGATGCTAAAAAGATTGAATATTTATCATTTAATGAAGCAAACGAGTTGGCTAATTTTGGAGCTACTATTTTGCATGCAAAAACGATTATTCCATTAATTGAAAAAAGCATTCCGCTTCGTATTTTAAATACATTTAATCATGAAAACCGCGGAACATTAATCACATCAGATTCTGCCAAAGAAGGAATTAAAACACTTTCAGTTTTAGAGAACTTATCATTGGTTAATCTTGAAGGACGAGGATTACTTGGTAAAGCTGGTGTCGATGCTCGTATTTTTAAAGTAATGGGAGATAATGATATTAGTGTAAGTATCATTTCGCAAGGTTCATCAGAAAGAGGAATCGGACTTGTAGTTGCAACAGATAAAGCAACAACAGCAATGATCGAATTGGAGAAAGAGTTTGAAAACGACTTTTATTCTAAAGATGTTAACCAGATTACAGTAACCGATAATGTTTCGGTAATTTCGATAATAGGACAAGATTTAAGTACATTCCACAAACCATACACTGCATTAATCAAGAATAAAATTGTTCCGATTTTGTTTAACAATACCGTTACGGGTAAAAACGTGAGTTTGGTAGTTAAAAAATCAGAACTTCATAAAGCCTTAAATGTAATTCACGGAGAGATATTTGGAGTTTCAAAGAAAATCAATATTGCTATTTTCGGTCACGGATTAGTTGGAGGAACTTTGATAAACCAAATCTTGGCTTCGGCTGCAAGTATCGAAAAGCGTAAACACATTAAGCTGAATGTTTTTGCTATTGCCAATTCTAAAAAAATACTTTTAAATAAAAAAGGAGTTTCTGCAGATTGGAAAAAAAATATCGAAAACGACGGAGTTGCTTATACAATTAAGGATGTTATCGCTTACGCGAATGAGAACCACTTAGAGAATTTAATTGCGATTGACAATACAGCAAGCGCGACTTTCGTTGAAAATTATATCTCGTTAGTAGAAAGTAGTTTTGATTTAATTTCGTCAAATAAAGTAGCGAATACGCTTAGTTATGGTTTTTATAAAGAACTAAGAAAAGCATTGGCAGACAATCAAAAAAACTATTTGTATGAAACCAATGTTGGAGCAGGATTACCATTAATTGATACAATAAAATTATTACACCTTTCAGGAGAGAATATCACTAAGATAAAAGGCGTTTTCTCAGGAACGTTGAGTTATTTATTTAATAATTTCTCTGCCAAAGACGCTCCGTTTAGTGAAATATTGAAAGAAGCTATCGATAACGGATATACAGAGCCAGACCCACGTGAAGATTTATGTGGTAATGATGTTGGAAGAAAATTATTAATTTTAGCTAGAGAATTAGATTTACAAAATGAGTTTGAAGAAATCTCTATTCAGAATTTAATTCCAGAACATTTACGAGAAGGAAACGTTACAGATTTCTTGACTAAATTAAAAGAATTTGACCCAATTTATGACAAGATTAAAAAGGATCAAAAACCAAATCACGTATTAAGATACATAGGTGAATTATCAGGCGATTTGCAAAACGACAAAGGAGTTCTGGAAGTAAAATTAGTTTCGGTACCTTCGGATACAGCTTTGGGTGGATTAAAAGGTTCTGATTCTTTCTTCGAGATTTACACAGAATCTTATGGAGACAGACCAATCGTAATACAAGGAGCAGGAGCAGGATCGGCAGTGACAGCGAGAGGAGTTTTTGGAGATGTTTTGAGATTATCGGATAAAGAGTAATTTAAAAGAAACATAAAAATCACATATTTAAAAAATGAAAAAACTTTTTTTACTGTTATTATTTACAAACGTTATTACTGCGCAAGTTTCGAGTATTGTTAGAAACAAAGACAGTTATACACAAGAAGTTTTTCCATACAAAGGAGTTAGAGCGATACAAATAGATGAGGTTAACTCTCCGGGAAATGAGGATAATGTATTTATTTTTTCGAAGATTGAAAAAAATGCAAATCCTGATAGAATGTATTTTCAGAGGTTTACAAAAGTCGGCGACAAATGGATAGTAAAATCTATTATTGAAGTAAACCATAACGGAATCATATCGGCTTGGGGAAGTAGAAAAGCATTTTGGGATTTTGATAAAGACAAAAGTATTGATGCTCTTTTTATTTACGGACTTTATGATGCTGATTTTAAACAACAATCAGTTCATTTAATCTTTTCGCAAAAAGACCAGCTTTATACTATAGAATCAAGTGTCTCGGATAATTTTGGAACAGATAAATTCTCCTCTAATTTTGATTCTTTGAGTGAAATATATAAGGCCAAAATTCTAGAATATTGGAGTAAATTAGATAAAAAAGATAAATAAACGGAATCGCTTTTATCTTTCTAAAGAAGACAAAGCATTCGAATAAATTATAATCAGCTGAATTTGCATTTGAAGATTTGTGCAATCAGTATTTAATAAACAAAAAATGGTACCATTTAATGAGCTTATAGGTTTTATGATAGCTGCATTTCTTCTGGTATTGACTCCGGGGCCAAATATGCTTTATTTGATTTCAAGGTCGATTACTCAAGGTAAAAAGGCTGGGATAATTTCGTTAACAGGAATAGTATTTGGATTTTTATTTCATATCGTATTGGTGTCATTTGGAATAACGGCTCTTTTATTTGCAGTTCCTTTTGCGTATTTAATCTTGAAAATTTTGGGTGTTGCTTATCTTCTGTATCTGGCTTTTCAGGCAATTAAGCCAAATGGAAAAAATATGTTTGAAGTAAACGATAAATTAACAATTGATAAACCGGGTAAGCTGTTTGGTATTGGGTTTTTAACTAGTGTTCTAAATCCTAAAATAGCAATGTTTTATTTATCCTTTTTTCCTCAGTTTATTAAACCTGAGCATGGCTCAATAATGACTCAAAGTTTGCAATTAGGAATCACTCAGGCGACCATAAGTTTTACTGTAAACTTTGTAATTGTATTAACAGCATCAAGAATGGCAGTCTTTTTTGCAACAAAGCCAACATGGTTAAAAGTTCAAAAATGGTTTATGGCTGGAGTTTTGACTTCAATGGCAATAAAAATAGCTTTTTCGAAAGCAAAATAAAATAAAAACAAAAAACATGAAAGTAACCTTAAACAGAGTAAACGACGCGTTTCATTTTAAGCTCAAAAATGAACGTGGTCATGTAGTTGATGTAGATAGCAGAGCCGAATTTGGTGGAAGCGATTTAGGTGCAAGCCCAATGGAATTAGTATTGATGGGAGTTGCAGGATGCAGCGCTATTGATATGATTTCGATTTTGAAGAAACAACGTCAGGAAATCACTTCATTTAATGCTGAGGTGGAAGGAACTCGTGTTCAAATAGGAGAAGCTAAACCTTTTAAAGAAATCTTTGTAGTTTTTTATCTGGAAGGAGATATTAATCCTGAAAAAGCGCAACGTGCAGCACAACTTTCTTTCGAGAAATATTGCTCAGTTGGAAAAACAGTCGAGCCTACAGCCACAATAAAATATAAGGTGGTTTTGAACAACGAGGAATTATAGGAATTAGAAAATTAGTCAATTAGAGGATGAGATAATTCTTTGACTAGCTATTATAAAATAGTAAAAGAACTGTTTAGTTTAAGATTGTATCAAATGCCTTTGAGAATCTTTGTGTAATAGCTCTTTACAAAAAACAAAAAATAAAATGAACGAACAAGAATTTGGTTTTGAAACCCAAGCCATAAGAACACAATTAGAAAGATCACAGTATTTAGAGCATTCCGTGCCATTGTACCTATCATCAAGTTTTGTATTTGAGGATGCCGAAGATATGCGAGCTTCTTTTACAGAAGAGAAAGATAGAAATATTTATAGCCGTTTTAGCAATCCTAATACAACTGAATTTGTAGATAAGATTTGCAAAATGGAAGGGGCAGAAGCTGGTTATGCTTTTGCAACAGGAATGGCAGCTGTATATTCTACTTTTGCAGCTTTATTAAATGCGGGAGATCATATTGTGTCGGCAAGCAGTGTTTTTGGTTCAACTCATGCCTTGTTTGTGACTTATTTTCCAAAATGGAATATTGAAACTTCGTATTTTGATATCAATAAACCTGAAACTATTGAGAGTTTTATCAAGCCAAATACAAAGATATTGTATGCTGAGTCACCTACAAATCCTGGTGTAGATGTAATCGATTTGGAGTTGCTTGGCACAATTGCTAAAAAGCATAACTTGATTTTAATTATCGATAACTGTTTTGCAACGCCATATATTCAGCAACCTATAAAACACGGAGCGCATTTAGTAGTACATTCTGCTACTAAATTAATTGATGGTCAAGGACGTGTTTTGGGTGGAGTAACAGTAGGAAACGAGGATTTAATCAGACAGATATATTTGTTCTCAAGAAATACAGGACCTGCTTTATCACCATTTAATGCTTGGATTTTATCTAAAAGTTTAGAAACATTAGTTGTGCGTGTAGAGAAACATTGCGAGAATGCACTTAAAGTTGCTGAGTTTCTAGAAGCACACCCAAATGTAAACAGCATTAAATACCCGTTCTTAAAATCGCACCCACAATATGAAATTGCCAAAAAGCAAATGCTTTTAGGTGGTAATATTATTGCATTTGAAATAAAAGGCGGAATAGAAGCTGGTAGAAAGTTTCTGGATAAAATAAAATTATGTTCACTATCGGCTAATATTGGTGATACAAGAACAATTGTTACGCATCCAGCATCGACAACTCACAGTAAATTGTCTGAAGAAGATCAATTAGCAGTTGGTATTACACAAGGATTAGTGCGTGTATCTGTTGGTTTAGAAACTGTAAAAGATGTAATTGCCGATTTAGAGCAAGCGCTTTCTTAAATAATTTTGAATGGTGATTGGCGATTTTTTATTTGATATATTTCATCAGAAAAAGAATCGTTAATCATCATTTTTTATTCTTTTGTAATTGTTCACTCAAAAAGTATATTTTTGTTGTAGAAAAATATGTAGTCCATTTTAGCAGAAATCTAAAATTTACATTCTAAAATCTAAAATAAAAAATGCTTTCAAAGAAAACTAAATACGGAATTAAGGCTTTAACATATTTGGCCAGGCGAGAAAATAACGAGCCTGTACAAATTGCTGAAATTGCTAAAAGCGAGCATATTTCGATTAAATTTCTGGAAAGTATTTTGTTACTACTTAGAAACTCTGGTTTTCTTGGAGCTAAAAAAGGTAAAGGTGGTGGGTATTACTTGATAAAAGACCCAAAAGATATTAGCATGGCAAAGGTATATCGTATTCTCGAAGGACCTATCGCATTACTTCCATGCGCGAGTCATAACTTTTATGAAAAATGTGATGATTGTGATGATGAAACTACTTGTGCAGCAAGGCGCTTAATGACAGAAGTGAGAGATAATACTTTGAAAGTTTTAGAGAATAACTCACTTGCAGATATTGCGTTTTAGTTAATCCTGTTCTATATACTATAATAAAAAAAGACCATTTCAGATTCTGAAATGGTCTTTTTTATGTCTTTTAGATTTGGTTTAAAAAATCAATTTATATCCAGCTAAAAAAAGCATTACTGCAATAGCATTTCTAAGTAACGAATCTGGTACTTTTCCGCTTAACATACTTCCCATAAAGATTCCCGGAAGTGATCCCATTAATAACTGAGCCAATAAAGTTAAATCTAAATTTCCCATTGAAGCATGTCCTATTCCTGCAACAAGAGTTAAAGGGACAGCATGAGCAATTTCAGTACCTACCAAACGTGGTGTAGGTAAAAGTGGGTAGAGGAAAAATAAAGTAACGGTACCCAAGGCTCCAGCTCCTATTGATGTTAATGTTACGGTTGCTCCAAGTAATACGCCAATTCCAACGGTTAACATGTTTTGTGTATCGCTTTCGCTGTGAAATTTATCGCCAGCGTGTTTTTGAGAGTATACTAATAATTTCTTTTTGAATAAAATTGCAATAGAAGTAAAAAGCAATGCCCAGCCTAAACTATATTTTATAACTGCATTTATGGTTGTAATATCTGTTTTGATACTGTTTAATATCCATAAAGTCAATAAAGCAGCAGGAACACTACCTAAAGTAAGCCAGCCAGTTATAGACCAATTTATATTGCTTTTTTTATGATGTACAAATACGCCTCCCATTTTGGTAAAAGCAGCGTATAGTAAGTCGGTACCAACTGCTGTTGTTGGAGGGATACCAAAATATAATAAAATAGGAGTCATTAAAGAGCCACCTCCTACACCTGTTAATCCCACTATAAAACCAACGACTAAACCTGCAATTACAAGACCTATTTGGAAATCCATAAATAAAATTTGGGTAAAAATAATAACAATTTCACGATAATCCTATAGATATGGTAGACTTTAAGAAAAATATCACAATTAGATAACAAAACATTATTTATAATACACAATGATGATTCTTAGAATTCTTTAAAGCGTATTAGGATGTAAGTTAAAGACAATTAGCGATGTAAAAAAATTAAAATTTATTTTGATATTTAGAAATAAGTAGTAATTTTGCATTGTAATCTACTAAGCCGATAGGGTAATAGATTTTAAAATAAAAAAGAATAATTAGGTGTATGGAAAAAGAACTGAAGTTGGATACCGTAGCAATAAAATCAGGTGGATCGTTTTCAAAACAATTATGGGTTATAATTCCTGCTGCATTATTGTTAGGTTTGATTTCAGTATTGATTTATAATCATCATGCAGAATTTACTTGGGAAGGCTTTCTAGATGGATTTAATCAGGAATTTTTAGTATTTTTCTTAATTGGAGTTTTTGCACAATTGGTAGATGGAACATTAGGAATGGGTTACGGAGCAACATCAACATCTTTTTTATTGGCTTATGGAGTTTCTCCGGTTATTAGTAGTGGGGGAGTTCACGTAGCAGAAATGTTTACAACAGGAGCATCAGCAATATCACACCATAGATTTGGAAATATCAATAAAAAACTAGTTAAGAATTTATTGATCCCAGGGGTTTTAGGATCAATTACAGGAGCATATTTACTGTCGGATGTAATTGATGGAGATGTTATAAAACCTTTTATCGCGGTTTATATGATTGTACTGGCAGTAATAATTATCAGAAAAGCATTAAATAAAACTATAATTAAAAAGAAAACCAAGCGACTAGGAATCTTAGCAACCTTTGGAGGTTTTATGGATGCTGTAGGAGGTGGAGGTTGGGGACCAATCGTAACTTCGACATTGTTAGGAAGAGGTAGAAATCCTCGTTATACAATTGGGTCGGTAAATGCAGCCGAGTTTGCAGTTTCATTTGCAAGTGGTGTTACATTCATGCTTTTTGGAGGAATCCACGGATGGCAAGTTATTATAGGTTTGATTTTAGGTGGTGTAATTGCTGCTCCTCTTGCTGCTTTTTTAGTAAATAAAATTAAAAGAAAACCTATGATGGTGGCAGTAGGAATATTAATTATCCTTTTGAGTTTAAAAACATTATCTAAATTATTGTAATAATTTTTTAGAAATATCAAGAATATGAGCACAACAAATATTACATCTTTATTAGCTAAAACAAAAGATTTTTCTCTGGAAGAAACATTAGAATTTTTGGCTAATGAATACAAAGACAAAGTCGTTTTCTCGACTTCATTTGGTCAGGAAGATCAGGTTATAACCGATTTTATTGCTAAAAATAATATCGCAATTACCATTTTTACATTAGATACAGGTAGATTGTTTCAGGAAACATACGATGTTTTTCATAGAACATTAAAAAAATATAAAAAACATATCGAAGTTTATTTTCCAGAAGCAACTGCAGTAGAGAGTTTATTGAGAGAAAAAGGACCGAATAGTTTTTATGATTCGGTAGAGAATAGGAAAGAATGTTGTTTTATCCGTAAAGTAGTTCCATTAAGAAAAGCCTTGTCAGGAAATGCAGTTTGGATTACAGGTTTAAGAGCCGAACAATCGGAAAACAGAAATGATTTACAATTGTTTGAATACGATGGAAACTTCGAAATAATAAAATTCAATCCATTATTAAAATGGTCATTACAAGAAGTTGAGGATTATTTGCAAGAGCACAACGTACCTCAAAATGCATTACATAAAAAAGGCTTTGTAAGTATAGGATGTGCACCATGTACGAGAGCAATTTTGCCAGACGAAGATATTAGAGCCGGAAGATGGTGGTGGGAATCGAGCCATAAAGAATGTGGTTTGCATAGCGCTAAGAAAGAATAGAGGACCAAGAGAATAGAACAAAGAGGCAAAGGAGTAAGAGAATAGAATAAAAAACAATAATGGTTATGAGTTTTTAGATGAGGTGATCAAAACCTTAAACTTTAAACTTTAAACTTTGAAACAAAAAAACAATGAGTTCAGTATTAAAAACAAATGCTTTAGAGAGTGAAGCGATATACATTTTTAGAGAGGTAATTTCTCAATTTGATAAACCGGTTTTACTTTTTTCAGGAGGTAAAGATTCGATTACTTTAGTGCGTTTAGCACAAAAAGCATTCTTTCCTGCGAAAATTCCTTTTCCACTATTGCACGTTGATACAGGACACAATTTTCCTGAAACGATAGAATTTAGAGATAAATTGGTTGCAGAGTTAGGATTAGAATTAATCGTAAGAAATGTACAGGATGCTATCGACGAAGGAAAAGTAGTTGAAGAAACTGGAAAATATTCTAGTAGAAACAGCTTACAAACAACAACACTTCTAGATGCAATCGAAGAATTTAAGTTTGATGCTTGTATTGGTGGTGCGCGTAGAGATGAAGAAAAAGCAAGAGCTAAAGAACGCATTTTCTCAGTTCGTGATGATTTCGGTCAATGGGATGAGAAAAATCAACGTCCAGAGTTATTTGATATTTTGAACGGAAAAATAGAAAATGGACAAAACGTACGTGTTTTCCCTATTTCAAACTGGACAGAATTAGATGTATGGAGTTATATCGAACAAGAAAAAATCGAAATTCCATCTATTTATTTTTCACACAAACGTAAAGTTTTCTTGAGAGATGGATTAATCTGGTCACATTCTCCTTATGTATATCAGGAAGAAGACGAACAAATTGAGGAAAGAATCGTTCGTTTTAGAACCGTTGGAGATATGAGTTGTACAGCAGCCGTTGAATCGTATGCAGCAACAATTAAAGAAGTAGTTGGAGAAATCAGAACATCTACAATTTCTGAAAGAGGTGCCAGAATCGATGATAAACGTTCTGAAGCAGCAATGGAGAAAAGAAAACAACAAGGATACTTTTAATTGATAATTAATAATTGACAATTGATAATTAAAAAAACAAAAACATACAGATTTAAACTTTAGTTCAAAGAGAATCAACTTTAAACTTTAAACAAAAATTTAAACCTGAAACAATATACAAGATGGAAGTTTTAAAAATAGCAACAGCAGGAAGTGTAGATGACGGAAAGAGTACTTTAATCGGGAGATTGTTGTATGATACAAAATCATTGACTACAGATAAAATCGAAGCAATAGAAAAAAGCAGCAAATTAAAAGGATATGATTACTTAGATTTTTCACTTGCAACTGACGGTTTAGTAGCCGAAAGAGAACAAGGAATTACAATTGACGTAGCGCATATTTATTTTTCGACAGCAAAGAAAAGTTACATTATTGCCGATACTCCAGGTCACGTTGAGTACACACGTAACATGGTTACAGGAGCTTCGACTTCGCAAGTTTCAATTATTTTGATTGATGCTCGAAAAGGAGTAATCGAGCAAACATATCGTCACTTTTTTATCAATAATTTATTGAGAGTAAAAGAGGTAATTGTAGCGATTAACAAAATGGATTTAGTTGATTATTCTGAAGAAGTTTATAATAAAATCAAAGCTGATTTTCAGGCATTAAATGCCAAAAGTACTTTCAAGGAACAAAACGTAAGTTATATTCCACTAAGTGCAATCAACGGTGGAAACGTAGTTGATCAATCTAAAGATATGCCTTGGTACGATGGACAAACTGTTTTGGAGCATTTAGAAGCTTTAGAGCCAACAGATGTTTTTGAAAAAGGACAAGCACGTTTTCCAGTTCAAACAGTTATTCGTCCAAAGACCGAAGAGTATCACGATTTTAGAGGATATGCAGGTAAATTATACGGAAACTCAATTAAAGTAGGAGATGCAGTAACAGTTTTACCTTCATTAACAGAATCTAAAGTAAAGAACATTCACTTTTTTGATAAACAATTTGATGAAGCAATTGCAGGTTCATCAATCACAATTGAATTAGAAAATGATATCAATGTTACCAGAGGAGATATGATTGTAAAATCAACAGAACTTCCTAAAATAGAAAAAGATATCACAACAACAGTTTGTTGGATGGATTCTAAAAAGTTAGTTCCGGGAACAAAATATATCGTTCAGCATAATACAAACAGAGTTTTGGCAAAAGTAGAAAGTATCAAGAATACAATCGCAACCGATTACTCAGGAACAACACCAGCAACTCAATTAGCAATAAACGAAATTGGTGAAGTAAGTATTAAATTAAGCAAGCCTTTATATTTTGATGCTTACAATGACAATAAATCAAACGGAGCTTTTATCCTTATTGATACCGCAACAAATACAACTGCAGGAGTAGGATTCATTAGATAGTTTCACTGCTGTAAGCAATAAGCTTTAGGCTGTAAGCTTTTAGCAAAAAACGTATAACAAGGTACGCAAGAAAGCCTACAGCTTATTGCCTAAAGCCTAAAGCATTAAAAAGAAATGGAAAGTTTTAGAACAGAAATAGAAAATCCGATAGTTCAGAAAGAGATTATCGATTTAGAAAAAAAGATTCATTTATTCCGTGGAGGAAAAATTGATGATGAACGTTTTCGTAGTCTTCGTTTAGCACGTGGAATCTACGGGCAACGTCAGGAAGGCGTTCAAATGATTCGTATTAAATTGCCTTTCGGTAAAGTTACCAGCGAGCAATTAGTGCGTATTACTAAAGTTTCTGATGAATATTCTACAGGGCGTTTGCATATTACAACACGTCAGGACATTCAGATTCACTATGTAAGTTTAGACAGAACTCCAGAGCTTTGGGCAAATTTAGCCAAAGACGATGTTACCTTGCGTGAAGCTTGTGGAAACACCGTTCGTAATATTACAGCAAGTGAATTGGCGGGTGTAGATGTAAACGAACCATTTGATGTTTCGCCTTATGCACACGCTTTGTTTCAGTACTTGTTAAGAAATCCTATTTGTCAGGAAATGGGACGTAAATTTAAAATTTCGTTCTCATCATCAGATGAAGATACGGCTTTGAGTTACTTACACGATTTAGGATTTATTCCAAAAGTTGTAGATGGCGTTCGTGGTTTTAAAATAATGTTAGGAGGAGGATTAGGTTCACAACCAGCACATGCCGAATTACTTTCGGAATTTGTACCTGCAAACCAAATCATTCCAACAGCAGAAGGTGTAATTCGTATTTTTGACAGATACGGAGAACGTGCAAAAAGAATGAAAGCACGTTTGAAGTTTTTAATCAAAGAAATAGGTAGAGATACTTTTATGGATTTGGTTGAACAAGAGAAAAAAGCAATTGCTTTTGAAACTTACGAAATAGATACAACAGCTTTTGAAGCACCAATTCCAGAAACATTATTACCAGTTGCAGCGGTTACTATTGAAGATACTAAAGTTTATGAAGCTTGGAAAAAATCAAATGTAATTGCTCAAAAACAAGAAGGATATTATGCTATCGGAATCAAAGTTTTATTAGGAGATTTTTATACTGATAAAGCTAGATTATTAGCTGATTTGATTAAGAATTATGCAGCAAATGAATTACGTTTTTCATTGCGTCAAAATATTGTAATACGTCACGTAAAAGAAGAGAATCTGCCCTTCTTTTATCAGGAATTAGCCAAATTAGGTTTTGTAAATCTAGGGTATAATTCTACTGCCGATATTACAGCTTGTCCGGGTACAGATACTTGTAATCTTGGGATTGCAAGTAGTACCGGAATTGCCGAAGAACTAGAAAAAGTATTAAATGCTGAATATCCTCAGTATAGCAATAACCATGAAATCGAAATAAAAATTAGTGGTTGTATGAATGCTTGTGGACAACACAATATGTCAGCAATCGGGTTTCAGGGAATGTCAATTAACTCAGGAAAATTAGTAGCGCCAGCGTTACAAGTTTTATTGGGAGGAGGAAAATTAGGAAATGGAGCAGGACGTTTTGCCGATAAAGTAATTAAGATTCCAAGCCGTAGAGGACCAGATGCTTTGCGTACTATCTTAAATGACTTTGATGCCAATGCAAACGGAGAAAAATTCCTGAATTATTACGACTTAAAAGGAGAAAAATATTTCTACGAAATCTTAAAGCCTTTCGCAGATGTGACTAATTTAACCGAAGCTGATTTTGTAGATTGGGGTAATGCCGACAACTATGTAAAAGCAGTTGGAGTAGGAGAATGTGCCGGTGTTGTTATCGATTTAGTTGCTACTTTATTATTAGAAGCTAAAGACAAATTAACGTTTGCACAAGAATCATTCGACGAAAATAAATGGTCTGATGCTATTTACCATGCCTATGCAGGATTTGTAAATGGAGCAAAAGCATTATTACTTTCAGAAGATGAAAAAACAAATAATCACGCAGGAATTGTTGATTTGTTTGATACTGTTTTTGTAGCAACTTCTAAAATTGAATTGCCAACAACTTTTAAAGAATTGGTATACCAAATTAATAAAGTAGAACCTTCAGAAGCATTTGCAAAACAATATATACAAGAAGGAATTGCTTTTTTTGATACAATAGAAAAATATAGAGCCAAAGATTTAGCTAATGCTTAATACAGTAAAACCCAAAGTAACTTTAGTCGGAGCAGGTCCGGGCGATCCAGATTTGATGACTTTAAAAGGTGTAAAAGCACTTGCTGAGGCAAATGTGGTTTTGTACGATGCTTTGGCAAATGAAGAAATTTTAGAATATGCACCTAAAAATGCAATCCGAATTTTTGTTGGCAAGCGAGTAGGAAACCATGCCTACACACAAGACCAGATAAATCAATTGATAGTTGATAATGCATTAACTTACGGAAATGTAGTACGACTAAAAGGTGGAGACCCATTTGTATTTGGTCGTGGAAGTGAAGAAATAGAATACGTAGAGAGTTTTGGAATTCCTACTTTTGTAGTACCCGGAATCTCATCGGTAATTGCAGTTCCTGCTTATCAGGGAATTTCGATAACCAAAAGAGGAGTTTCAGAGAGTTTTTGGGCAATTACAGGAACAACTTCCGATAGAAAATTATCATCAGATGTTGCTCTTGCAGCACAATCTTCTGCAACAGTAGTTATCCTGATGGGGATGAGTAAACTATCGCAAATAGTAGCTTTATTCCAAAAAGAATCAAAGGGAGAAACACCGATAGCGATTATTCAAAACGGAACAACGCCAGAGGAAAAAGTAGGAGTTGGAACGATAAATACAATCCAAGAAATCGCTGCAAAAAACAAACTAGGTTCACCAGCTATTATTATCATTGGAGAAGTAGTTAGAGAAAGTACCAAATTAAAAGGATTTTACGAAGAATTTGTATCAAGTCAAATACGATTATAATGGAAAGAAACGAATTGTATCCCATTTTTTTAAAACTGCATAAGCTTAATGTACTTATTGTAGGCGGTGGAAATGTGGGATTAGAGAAGCTTTCCTTTTTATTAAAATCAAGCCCTAATGCTAATGTTGAGGTTGTTGCAACCACTTTTTTGCCAGAGATAGAAATCTTGGCAGAGAAGTATAATCTAACGCTAACAAAGGCAAAGTTCAAAAAGAAAATGCTTAAAAGGAGGCATATGGTTATTGCCTGTACCGACGATTTATTGGTTAACAAAAGAATATACGATTTATCTACAGAAAGATATCTCATATGTAATATTGCCGATACCCCCGAATTATGTGATTATTACTTAGGTGGAATCGTAACCAAAGGAAATGTAAAAATTGCCATTTCGACAAATGGTAAATCACCGACCACTGCCAAAAGGCTACGAGAATTTTTCGAAGAAATAATTCCCGAAGATATCAACCAGATGGTAGAAAACCTTAACGAATATCGAAAAACCTTAAAGGGGAATTTTGAAGATAAGGTTAAAAAAATGAATGAGATTACTGCTTCACTAAAAAATACACAGTAATTTTTTTTGGACAAAGGAAGAAATGAATGATAAAAATCATTGAAAATAGTGTAAATTATTTGTTTCTTTGTATTTATTAAGAATGATTATAAACAACAATAAAATGATTAAAACAGACATACTTATAATAGGAGCTGGTCCAACTGGTTTATTTGCCGTTTTTGAGGCAGGATTGTTAAAATTAAAATGCCATATACTAGATGCTTTACCTCAAGTAGGAGGGCAACTTTCAGAATTATATCCTAAGAAACCTATCTATGATATCCCTGGATTTCCAGAAGTATTAGCAGGAGATTTGGTAGATAACTTAATGGAGCAAATAAAGCAATTCGAACCAGGTTTTACATTAGGAGAACGTGCTGAAACAATAGATAAACAAGAAGACGGAAGTTTTATTGTAACCTCAAATAAAGGAACAAAAATTCATGCAGCAGTTGTAGCTATTGCAGGAGGTTTAGGAAGTTTTGAGCCACGTAAGCCACTTATTGAAGATATCGAGTTTTATGAAAATAAAGGAGTAAAATACTTCATCAAGAATCCAGAAAAATTCAGAGATAAAAGAGTTGTAATTGCAGGAGGAGGAGATTCAGCTTTAGACTGGAGTATATTCCTTTCTAATGTAGCTTCAGAAGTAACTTTAATTCACCGTAGAAACGAATTTAGAGGAGCTTTAGATTCTGTAGAAAAAGTACAAGAATTAAAAACAGCTGGAAAAATTAAATTAATTACACCAGCAGAAGTTATCGGAATCAATGGTGCAGAGCATATTGAGTCATTAGATATCGAAGAAAACGGAGCACACCGTAAAATCGAAACCGATTATTTTATTCCACTTTTCGGATTAACACCAAAATTAGGACCAATCGGAGACTGGGGATTAGAAATCGAGAAAAATGCGATTAAAGTAAATAACGCATTAGATTATCAAACTAATATTCCGGGAATCTTTGCTATTGGAGACGTTAATACTTACCCAGGAAAATTAAAATTGATTCTTTGCGGATTCCACGAAGCAACACTTATGTGTCAGGCAGCATACCAAATTATCAATCCAGGAAAAAAATACGTGCTTAAGTATACTACCGTTTCAGGAGTAGACGGATTTGACGGAACTCGTAAAGAAGCTCCAAAAGCTGTTGTTAAAGCAATAGTTTAATTTTTTAAGCCTCTAAGAAGCTAAGTTTCTGAGGGACTAAGATTTAAAAAAGTAAAGCTCAAACTATTTTAGTTTGGGCTTTTTTAGTATTATATGTAAATCCCAGCGGGATGTCATATTTATAGAAATTAAGACATTTATAGGTGGAAACCCCATCGGGTTGACATATTAATAAGTACAATAATATAAGATATCGCTCCGCTGGAGCTTTCCCAAATTGAGAATAATAGACTATAAATATTAAGCTCCGCTGTAGCTTTTAAAAAACACAAAAGAATAAGCAAAGTATTAAACTTAGAGTCTTAGTAACTTAGTTCCTCAGAATCTTTAAAAAACACTTGCAATTGTTAGCGCTATGTGTTTACTTTGCACTGTTCATATATTTATTGAAAGTTATCACGAAAGGCGGAGGGATAGACCCATTGAAACCTTAGCAACCCTTTATCATAAAGAAGGTGCTACATTCTACTTTATACATTCACTGTATTAAAGATAGATAACACATAATACAGCAATGTATTTCTCAAAACTTTTCTTGACAAACTTATCGATATTAACTGAATAAAATTTCAGTATCAGAAGCGAATTATTGGCGCATTTTTGCCCAAAACATTCCCGCTTTCCGCTATATCTTTTTTTCTATCCCGAGGCTTCGGGACCAGAAAAAAAGGATACCGCTGCACTCGGGGCTAAAAGGCTATGATAGTGAATTTTTGATAATATTTAATAAAAGCTTTGCGCCTTAGCGTCATTGCAAGAAAAGAAAAAACATGTCAACAATTCAAGAAGCAATTAAAAAAAACATACTCGTGCTCGATGGAGCAATGGGAACAATGTTACAACGCTATAATTTTTCCGAAGAAGATTTTCGTGGAGAACGCTTCAAAGATTTTCCACATCCCTTAAAAGGAAACAACGATTTACTATCCATAACACAACCACAAGCAATTCGCGATGTCCACGCCGCTTATTATGAAGCGGGTGCCGACATCGTAGAGACGAACACATTCTCGGGAACAACAATCGGTATGGCCGATTATTTCCTGGAAGAGTACGTTTACGAATTAAACTACGAGTCGGCTAAATTAGCACGAGAAGTAGCCGATGAGTTTACAGCTAAAAATCCTGATAAACCACGTTTCGTAGCCGGTTCAATTGGGCCAACAAACCGTACAGCAAGTATGTCACCAGATGTAAACGATCCGGGTTACAGAGCCGTAACGTTTGATGATTTACGTATTGCCTACAAACAACAAGTAGAAGCCTTAATGGATGGTGGCTGCGATTTACTGTTGGTAGAAACCATCTTTGATACATTAAATGCTAAAGCTGCACTTTTTGCAATCGAAGAAGTAAAAGAAGAACGTAATATCGAAATTCCGATTATGGTTTCGGGAACAATTACAGATGCTTCAGGAAGAACACTTTCGGGGCAAACAGTTGAAGCATTCCTGATTTCGGTATCACATATTCCGCTATTAAGTGTAGGATTTAATTGTGCTCTTGGAGCCGATTTGTTAAAGCCATACCTTAAAACATTAGCACAACATACCAGTTTTAACGTTTCGGCACACCCAAATGCAGGTTTACCAAATGCATTCGGACAATATGACGAAACACCAGAACAAACACAGGCATTCATCAAAGAATATTTA
The DNA here is from genome assembly GCF_002156885.1 of Flavobacterium sp. AJR. NCBI lineage: Bacteria > Pseudomonadati > Bacteroidota > Flavobacteriia > Flavobacteriales > Flavobacteriaceae > Flavobacterium > Flavobacterium sp. AJR. The sequence goes on from NZ_NCWQ01000002.1 coordinate 41,824, forward strand.
GAAGATAATTTAATCAACATCATCGGAGGTTGTTGCGGAACAACGCCGGAACATATTAAGTTAATTGCTGAAATAGCAAAAGATTATAAGCCACGTGTGGCGCCGGTGTTTGAATAACGTTTTCCTGCAAGGTTTTTAAAACTTTGGAGGTATTAATAATGTGATAAGGCTGGTCGTAATTAGAACAAAAAAACTAAATGAAATTATGAATGAAGGAAACTTTGAAATTGAAAATATAGAATGCGAAGATTTTGCTTGTAGTTTTCAAAATACAGAAGATTTTCGAGTAGCATTTAGGGGAAAATTTCAATTTATAGTGGCATTTCATGCAACTAATCTTAGTGATAAAGAATTAAAATGTATTCAAAAAGAAGGTCTCAAAAAAGCATCGAAAGAATTGTTAGAAAAAAAAGCTAAACACAGATTTGTAATAAATGAATCAGAAGAGTTATCTAAAGAAATTAAAAAAAATATAAGAGAATGGTTTGCTACAGATAATCCACATGAAAATAAATTTTATACAAAAGATGAAATAAATTTTGGCTTAATAAAAGAGGACTTATTTGAACATTATCATTATTTATTATTTGGAGCAGAATCGCTTTTACCAGTGGCTGATTATTTAAGAAAAAAACATTATAAATCGTTTAGACAAATATTAGTTAATTCTGGATTACATTATATAATTGAAGTTTTAATTCCTGTTGTAAAAACAAATGACATATGGATAGATTGTATATATGATTTCTTTAATAATAACAGTTTAGATATTCCTTTGGTTTATAATTATGATTTACCAAGTGAAAATATTTTAAAAATAGAAAAAGTAAATAGACCGATTGACAGGCAAAATCTGATTTTTATATAATTAAAAAAAGAAAATGATTGAAAATAAAGAAGTCGCAAATTCTCTGAAATTGTTATTGCGAATTTTTATAGCTGTAATAATAATTTCAACAGTACATTTTTTATTTAAGAATGCTCATAGAAATGATGAGCATAGATATAGAAAGACATTTAAAGGGGAAACAATAGGGCTTACATTAAGAATTAAACAATCGGGTAAATCCCAATATTTAAGATATTGTTTTTATTCGGGCAAAAAAAAGATTTTGGGAGGGGCTTCTATTGTTGATTATAACCTTGTAAACAAGTTTTATAAAGTGAAATATGATTTAGATAATCCTGAAAAAGGACACTATATTATTTTGAAAGAAGAATTAAAACCGGATTCTATTTCACTTGTAAAAGCAGGTTTTACTAAAGTGAAATATTATACATACGATGGAGGTGTAACCTGTAAATATATAGAAGGGTCAAAATGGAAATGATCTTTAAATTGTAGATTTAAATTGAAATTTCGGGAAACATAAATGTCTTATGAAACCGAATTTGCGTGAGGGATAGAAGTGGATAGCCCACAGTCTGACGAAGGAAGTGCGAGGACTAAGAAACGGATAGCCCGACCCTTGGGGCACGCCCAAAATAAGATTATAGAGATGAAAGGTCTTAGAACCTTATAAAAATAGAATAAAAAAAACTCAGAATCTAAGCAACTTAGAATCTTAGTAACTTAAAAAGAAATGGCAGAAAATAGAAGAGACCTTGTATTAGCAGGATTAGAACCGTTGATTATTACGCCTAACAGTGTTTTTGTAAATATTGGTGAACGTACAAATGTTACGGGTTCAAGAAAATTCCTTCGCCTAATCAAGGAAGAGAAGTATGACGAGGCACTTGATATTGCAAGACAACAAGTAGAAGGTGGAGCGCAGATCATCGATATTAATATGGATGAAGGAATGCTTGATGGTGTTCAGGCAATGACAAAATTCCTGAATTTAATAGCATCAGAACCCGATATTTCGAGAGTGCCAATTATGATCGACAGTTCGAAATGGGAAATCATTGAAGCGGGTCTTAAAGTAGTACAAGGAAAAAGTGTTGTAAACTCGATTTCGTTAAAAGAAGGAGAAGAAGCTTTTATTCACCACGCCAAACTAATCAAACGTTACGGAGCTGCGGCTATTATCATGGCTTTTGATGAAGTAGGTCAGGCAGATAATTTTGAACGTAGAGTCGAAATCTGTCAGCGTTCGTATGATATTTTGGTTAATAAAGTCAATTTTCCTCCACAGGATATTATTTTCGATTTAAATATTTTCCCAGTTGCAACCGGAATGGAAGAACATCGCTTAAATGCTTTGGACTTTTTTAGAGGTACAAAATGGGTTCGTGATAATTTGCCTCATGCGCATATTAGTGGTGGAGTAAGTAACGTTTCATTCTCTTTTAGAGGAAATGATCACGTTCGTGAAGCGATGCACTCGGTGTTTTTATACCACGCAATTCAGAACGGAATGACAATGGGAATCGTAAATCCAGAGATGCTTTCGATTTATGATGATATCCCTAAAGATTTATTAGAACACGTAGAAGATGTAATCCTAAACAGACGTGATGATGCAACTGAACGTTTACTAGATTTTGCAGAGAATGTAAAAGGCGAAGTAAAATCAGATGAAAAAGCGATTCAGGAATGGCGTTTAGGAACGGTTCAGGAACGTATTACACATTCATTGGTAAAAGGTATTGATGCTTTTATAGAAATAGATGTCGAAGAAGCGCGTCTAGCAGCTGTAAAACCTATTGAAGTTATCGAAATCAATTTGATGACAGGAATGAATGTCGTAGGAGATTTATTCGGAAGCGGAAAAATGTTCTTGCCACAAGTAGTAAAATCAGCACGTGTAATGAAAAAAGCCGTTGCTTATTTATTGCCTTTCATAGATGCGCAAAAACGCCCCCCAGCCCCCGAAGGGGGAGTTAAAACCTCACAACATTGGGAAACTGCAAATCCGATGAATTATGGATTGTTGAAGCAGTTTTCTTTGGATATGAGAAATAAACCTACTGAAACTGAAAAGATTTTATGGGACCAATTAAGTGGAAAACAATTAGAAGGGTATAAATTTAGGAGACAACATATTATAGGCGATTATATTGCGGATTTTGTGTGTTTAAAAGAACGTATTATAATTGAAGTTGATGGGTTAATTCATCAACTGCCTGAAAATGTAGCAAGCGATTTAGAAAGAACTAAATGGTTGAATGAGCAAGGATTTCAAGTATTAAGATTTACAAACACAGAAGTTTTAACTGGATTAGAAAAAGTTTTAGCTACTATTAAAGATGCATTAGAGGCTCCCCCTTCGGGGGCGGGGGGGGCAGGAAAGATACTAATTGCAACTGTAAAAGGTGACGTTCATGATATTGGTAAAAATATCGTTTCTGTAGTATTGGCTTGTAACAATTACGAGATTGTAGATCTTGGTGTTATGGTGCCTCCAGAAAAAATTATTGCTGCCGCGATAGAACATAATGTTGATATTATTGGTCTAAGCGGACTGATTACACCTTCGCTTGACGAAATGGTGTATTTGGCAAAAGAACTAGACAAACAAGGAATTAAAATCCCGATTATGATTGGTGGAGCAACGACTTCGCGTGCACATACTGCCGTGAAAATTGCACCACAATATAGAGAAACTGTAATTCACGTAAACGATGCTTCGCGTGCCGTTACGGTTGCAGGAAACTTATTAGATCATAACCGTAAAATATATGCAAGCGATATTCGTGCTGATTATGATGCGTTTAGAGAGACATTTTTGAATCGTTCGAGAGATAAAAACTTCCTGACGATTGAGCAAGCGCGTAAAAATAAATTACAATTGGATTGGGCAGAATACACGCCAACCAAACCAAAATTTATTGGAGCAAAAGTAGTCGAAGTAGAGTTGGATGTTTTAGTACCGTATATCGACTGGACACCGTTTTTTAGAACATGGGAATTGTTTGGGAAATACCCAGCGATTTTAACCGATGAGGTAGTTGGAGAACAAGCAACTTCGGTTTTTGCAGATGCACAGGACATGTTGAAAGTAATTTTGGCTGAGAAAAAGCTAACTGCAAAAGGTATTTACGGAATTTTCCCTGCGAATCAGGTAGATGATGACGATATCGAATTGCGTGATGAAAACGGAAAAGTTCTGGAGAAATTCTTAACGCTTCGTCAGCAATCACAAAAAACAAAAGGTGCACCAAACATTGCTTTGTCGGATTTTATTTTGCCAAAAGATAGCGGAATTACCGATTATATGGGAGCATTTTGTGTAACAACAGGATTTGGTGTAGACGAATGGGCTGCCGAATTTGAAAAAGATTTAGACGATTACAATTCGATCATGGTAAAAGCATTAGCCGACCGTTTTGCAGAGGCTTTCGCGGAATATCTACACGAAGAAGTGCGTAAAGATTTTTGGGGTTATGACGTAGACGAATCATTATCGACAGAAGATTTAATCGAAGAAAATTATAAAGGAATTCGTCCAGCGCCAGGATATCCTGCTTGTCCAGACCATTTAGAAAAGCCAACAATCTGGAAATTACTAAATGTAGAAGAAGAAATAGGAGTAACTCTTACTGAAAGTATGGCGATGTGGCCAGCATCTTCGGTTTCAGGATATTATTTTGGAAATCCGAAAAGTAAATATTTTGGACTCGGAAAAATAAAAGAAGACCAAGTTGTAGATTACGCCAAACGTCGAAGTATTTCGACAGATAAAGCTATGAAATGGTTAAATCCTAATATAGCAGATTAGCCCCCTAGCCCCCGAAGGGGGAAGTAAGGCAGAAAAAAATAACACAAACCTGATGACCCCTTTCAGGAATTCCCCCTTCGGGGGTTAGGGGGCTGATTATGAAAGTAACACAACATATAGAAAACGCCAACGGAAATACATTATTCTCATTTGAGATTATTCCGCCTCAAAAAGGGAAAAGTATTCAGGAATTATACGACAATATTGATCCGTTAATGGAGTTTAAACCGCCATTTATAGATGTAACAACTTCTCGCGAAGAGTATATTTATATTGATAAAGGCAACGGACTTTTGGATAAAAAATTAACTCGTATGCGTCCGGGGACACTGGGAATTTGTGCTTCTATAAAACATAAATATAATGTAGATACTGTACCGCACTTACTTTGCGGTGGTTTTACTCAAGAAGAAACCGAGTATATGTTGGTAGATTGTCACTATCTAGGAATCAATAATGTAATGGCGCTTCGTGGAGATGCTATGAAAGACGAACAATCTTTCGTACCTAAAATTGGAGGAAACAGTTTTGCGATAGATTTAGTTAAACAAATTAATGAACTAAATTGTGGAAAGTATTTGCACGAAGTAATGGATGTTGATAACAAAGCCGATTTTTGTATTGGTGTTGCAGGATATCCAGAGAAGCATTTAGAATCCCCATCCTTAACTTCTGACTTAAAAAGACTAAAAGAAAAAGTTGATGCTGGTGCTGATTATGTGGTAACACAAATGTTTTTTGACAATTCAAAATACTTCGAGTTTGTAAAAAGAGCACGCGAAATGGGGATTACAATTCCTATTATTCCAGGAATTAAGCCAATTGCTGTACAAAGACATTTGCAGGTTTTACCACAAATTTTCCGTATCGATTTACCCGAAGACTTAATTAACGAAGTTGATAAATGTAAAAATAATGTCGAGATACGACAAGTAGGAATCGAATGGGCAATTCAGCAATCATTAGAGCTTAAAGCTGCAGGAGTTCCGGTTTTACATTATTACTCCATGGGAAAATCCGAAAATATTCGTCAAATAGCGAGTAAAGTTTTCTAATGTCATTGCGAGGAACGAAGCAATCTCATACAGCATATATCTTTAGTGCTTATTATTAGTGTGATTGCTTCGTGCCTCGCAATGACTCTCGTCTCTGTGAACAATTGGAATTTGGAATTTAAAGTTTGGAATTTTATAAATTTAAACATTATGAAACAAGAAGAATTACAAGCAATAGCGTCTCAGCTAAAGCATCCAACAGGAGAAAAAGGAATAGAAATGGCAAATATGATGCATGAAACAAACATCAATATGACGCTAAGTTCAATCCGAAACTTAAATATCTCTCAGGGTGATAAAATACTAGAACTCGGTCATGGTAACGCAGCGCATTTAGAATACGTAATGCAGCAGAGTACCGATTTAAAATATTACGGACTCGAAATGTCTGAATTAATGTATGGAGAAGCGCGACAGATAAACAGAAACTATGTCTCTCAAAAACAAGCTTTCTTTTCCGTTTATGATGGAAACACCATTCCGTTTCCAGATGCCACCTTCGATAAAATATTTACTGTAAATACGTTATACTTTTGGCAAGAGCCTGTAAAATTTCTTTTAGAAATATATAGAGTGCTTAATGATAAAGGAATCTTTAGCCTAACATTTGCACAGGAAAGTTTTATGAAGAAACTTCCGTTTACCGAATTTGAATTCAACCTTTATGATACCGAAAAAGCTGAAAAACTAATCAGTCAAACCCCTTTTAGAATCATAGATTCAGAAACGTTGACCGAAAAAGTAAAAAGCAAAACAGGAGAACTTGTCGATAGAGAATTTACTACACTTGTTTTACAAAAAGAATAAAATTAGAGTTAACAATTTAGAATCCTTTTTTTGGTGTAATTTAATTGATTTTTAAAATACTAATGCTTTTTAAACTATGGGGACTAAAAAAATCAATTTTATAAAAAATTACAGTAGTATACTTTTACTTTTAGGAGGTATAATTGCGGGGAGTATTTTAGGATTAGTTTTTGGTAAAGATGTTGAGATTATAAAACCATTGGGAGATATCTTCTTGAATTTGCTTTTTACAGCAATTATTCCGTTAATCTTTTTTACGATAACTTCCTCTATTGCCAATTTAGAGAAAACAGAAAAGCTAGGAAGATTATTTGTTGTTATGATTGCCGTTTTCTTAGGAACACTTCTTATTTCGGCTATTGTGATGATTATTGCCGTTTATCTTTTTCCTATCCATCAGAACATTATAGTTTCTAAAGTTCCATTAGAGAATATTGCAACAGGTAATGTTGGCGACCAAATTGCACAATTACTTACAACCAATGATTTCTACGAATTATTGTCTCGAAAAAGTATGCTGGCACTTATTATCTTTTCATTTTTAATAGGATTTGCAACCTTGCAATCAGGAGAAAAAGGAAATGCTTTCAGGAGTTTTCTAGACTCAGGAAACGAAGTGATGAAACAGCTTTTAAATATGATTATGAAATTAGCTCCAATAGGTTTGGGAGCTTATTTTGCCTATCAGGTTAGTTTTTATGGGCCACAATTGTTTGGAGTTTACGCTAAACCCCTAGGGATTTATTATGGAGCCTGTATTTTTTATTTCTTCGTATTCTTTAGTTTGTATGCTTTAATAGCAGGAGGAAAAAGAGCCTTTGTAGTATTCTGGAGTAATAATGTTACACCCGCGCTTACAGCTATAGGAACTTGTAGTAGTATTGCAACAATACCTGCTAATCTTTTGGCAGCCGAGAAAATGAAAATTCCTGCACATGTCCGGAACGTGGTTATTCCGCTAGGAGCGCCATTGCATAAAGACGGTTCGAGTATGTCATCTATTTTAAAAATTACCGTATTATTTACCATGTTCGGAAAAGATTTTACCGAACCAAGTACAATACTTTTAGCATTGGGAATTACGGTAATCGTTTCGATTGTTGAGGGCGGAATCCCAAACGGAGGATATATCGGAGAAGTATTGGCAATAACAGTTTACGGTTTGCCAATGGCAGAAGCCTTACCTGTAGCTATGATTTTGGGTACACTTGTGGACCCAATAGCCACTTTACTAAATGCTAATGGCGATGTGATTTCGTCGATGATGGTCTCCCGATTTTCGGAAAAAACTAAATGGTAGGGATTTAACATAATGAAATTGTCGTAACATTTATTCAATAAAATTATTTTAACCATATAAGTAATGTAAGTAAATATAAGAGAGAATAATCAACGCAAAACTTAAATGAACTTACATTACTTATATGGTTATTTTTTCACAATAAAATCTTATTCTTAAACAGATTAGGCATTGATACCATATAATGCATTAATTTTATTTTAAACTATAATATCTAAAATGAATACAGCACTTCAACAAGATTTAAACGATATTGAAAATATACTTGAACAAGTAAAACAACAAGGAATAGCATTTTTAAATTCTCTCGATTCAATTCCAACATCCAATTCCAACAGTATAACAACCAACCGAAATCTTAATCAGGAAGGATTAGGCGCATTATCGGCTTTGGAAGAATTTAATCAGCGATTAGCACCATTAATGATTGCATCGCCAGGACCAAGATATTTAGGTTTTGTAACAGGTGGGAGTACACCAGCTTCTATAGTTGGCGATTGGTTAACGACAATTTATGACCAGAATACGCAAGCGGTAAAAGCACAAGGAGGAGTTTCGGCTTTAATAGAAATCGAAACTATTAATTTATTATTGCAATTGCTCGATTTGCCAAAATCATTTCTTGGCGGATTTGTAACTGGAGCAACAATGTCTAATTTTACTTCATTGGCTGTTGCAAGACAATGGATTGGAAAACAACTAGGAAAAGACTTTGCTAAGAACGGAATACCTGAACCTATTACGATTTTTGCATCTACGCCACATTCATCTTCTATAAAATGCTTGTCAATGTTAGGTATTGGAAGTCAGAACTACACTAAAATAAAAACAATCGAGGGAAACCGTGAAGCAATAGATGTAGCCGATTTAGAAAAAAATATCGAAACTCTAAACGGAAAACCATTTATTATTATTACAAGTGCAGCAACGGTAAATACAGCCGATTTTGATGATTTTGTAGCAATAAATGAATTAAAAAAGAAGTATAAATTCTGGTGGCATATTGATGCCGCTTTTGGAGGATTTGCAGCTTGTTCGCCTAAATATAAACATTTGGTAAATGGTTGGGAAAATGCAGATAGTATTACAATAGATTGTCATAAATGGCTTAATGTGCCTTACGAAAGTGCTTTTTATTTGATAAAAGAAGAACATAAAATATTACAGATAGAAACATTTCAAAATTCGAATGCACCATATCTTGGAGATCCGTTAGAAAATTTCAGCTTCTTAAATTTCTTGCCAGAAAACTCAAGAAGATTAAAAGCATTGCCAGTTTGGTTTTCTCTATTAGCCTACGGAAAAGATGGATATCAGGATATAGTCGAAAATAGTGTAGACCTTGCATTACTATTTGATGCATTTATTACAGAGAATGAAAACTTCGAGTTATTAGCACCAACAAGACTAAATAATGTTTGCTTTACATTATCAGGAGATCATAATCAGGAGAAAGTAAATTCATTCTTGAGTCGTCTGAATGATACAGAAAAAGTATTTATGACGCCCACTGTTTATCAAAATCGTAAAGGAATTCGTGCTTCATTTGTGAACTGGAGAACAAGTGAAAAGGATATTGAAATAATCGTAGAAGAAATGAAAAATACAATTCTAGAGTTGAAAATATAAGTAAAACATACAATATATTTTTTTGAAAGTAGCCCGTTTAATTTGTTAAACGAGCTACTTTTTTATTTTTTTTTTATTTCTTGACGAATTGAAGCTTTGAGTTTTAACTTTTAAGGTGTTAAATTTTAATTGAATCTTAAGTTAATCTTAATTATTCACTAAGATATATATTAATTTTTTATTGAATTGGCTACTTGAAAGTTAATCATCGTTTTTATTTAGAATAATTAAAAATAACTTGGAAATGGTATTTATTGATGTTAATTTTGTGCCAAATTAATTTCAACTTTAAGTAATGAAAATAAATAGAATATTTATCTTAATCCTGGTGCTCTTAACTTCGATTCAAGGTTTCTCACAAAATAACAAAGTAAAATTAAATGGAGTCATTTTAGGTAATAGCGGTCAACCTGTCGAAGGTGTTTCTGTAGAACTAAAAGGTACTGCTTATTCAACATTAACCAATGAGAAAGGGAAATATGAAATTATAGCAGAACCACGAAACTATATTTTATCTATTACTTATGTTGGATATAAACCAAAGCAAGTAAAGATTAATTTAAAAGAGGTAAATCAAACAGTTCCAACTCTTACTATTGTAGAAGATATGGCTGCGTTAGATGAAGTTCAGGTTAAAGGAATATCTAAAGTAACCAGAGTAAAAGAATCTGCTTTTCAGGTTAATGCGGTCGATACTAGGTCAATGGCTAACATTACATCCAATTTGAGTCAAATATTGAATAAAACTACTGGGGTAAAAGTTAGGGAGCAAGGAGGTATGGGGTCTGATTTTGATTTTTCTATCAATGGTCTTTCTGGTAGTGCCGTAAAGTTTTTTATAGATGGTGTGCCTTTGGATATTATGGGAAGCTCAATGTCGTTAAACAATATACCAGTTAATTTATCTGAAAGAATTGAAGTATATAAAGGTGTAGTACCAGTGAACTTAGGTTCTGATGCTCTTGGCGGTGCTGTAAATATTATTACAAATCACCAAATATCAAATTATTTTGATATGTCATATAGTTTAGGATCATTTAATACGCATAGTGCTTCATTAACAGGACAGATGCGTGACAAAAAATCAGGATTAACTTTTAAAGCTTCTGGTTTTTTAAATTATTCGGATAACGATTACACAATGCGAGATGTACAAGTAATAGAAGTGATTGATAAAGATAATTCTCGATTTGTTACTGGTGATTTTAAAAGATTCAATGATCAATATAAGTCTGCTATGGGGCAGGCAGAACTAGGTTTCGTTGATAAATCTTGGGCTGATATGTTTTTTATTGGAGGAAGTTATTCAGCTACAGAAAAAGGAATACAAACAGGAACTAACCAAGACGTAGTATACGGTCAAGTACATAGAGGAGGAGATGCTTATTCATTCTCACTAAGATATTTAAAAAAGAATTTGTTTACAAAAGATCTTGATCTAAGCTTTTTTTCTTCCTATTCAGACGATCAATATACTATTACAGATACTGCACTTAGAAAATATTATTGGGATGGAAGTTATGTGGCAGCTACTTCTTCAGAAATGGGAGGGCCTGCAACTAAATGGAATATTCGACGTCCAAAATATTTTATCGGATCGAATCTTAGCTACAAAATAGACCATAATAACTCGTTAAGTCTTAACTATACTCTGGACAAGGTCGAAAACAAGACTTATGATGAGTTGCTTACTGACAAAGATTATAATCCTGGGAAAATTACAAAGCATATTATTGGGCTATCCTATCAACAGAATTTATTGGAAGAAAAACTGACCAACACGTTTTTTGGAAAATATTACAGTATGTTATTAGAACAACCTTTTGCTATTACTAATTCTGGAACTGGAGCTGGCGAAACTGTTAGGGATAACAATGGTTACACCGGATATGGAATTGCATCACGCTATAAAATCACTTCGTCTATAGGTATAAAAGCTTCTTATGAAAAAGCATATCGCTTACAAAGAGTAGATGAGGTGTTTGGTAATGGGTACTCGGTTGTAGCTAATCCTAATCTTAAACCAGAGAATAGCGACAATTACAATCTAGGTGGTTATTGGAAGAATGCAGCGGAAAATCACCATTTTTTTATTGAAACAGGAGGGTATTTAAGAAATGCGAAAGGCTTTATTTCTCCAGTTGTTTATCAATCGAATAGTCAGATAAGTAGATTCGAAAATACATCAAATGTTCTTATCAAAGGACTTGAAGCCGATATTAAGTACAATTACCAGGATAAAATAAACGTTGGGATAAATTTTACTTATCAAAGCACGCTTGACAACACGAAATATCCTAATGGATCAAATTCAGGAACAATATCAGCTACATACAAAGATGACTTGCCTAATAGACCTTGGATGTTTGGTAATGCCAATTTAGGATATAGAAAGACGGACTTCATTAAAAAAGGAAATAATCTACAGCTTAATTGGGATTTGCAATATACACACTGGTATTACCTTACATGGGAAAACTATGGTACAAAAGAAGGGAAAAGTATAATTCCTAATCAGTATATCCAAAATGCATCTATTTCTTATTCTATGAATTCTGGAATGTATAATATTTCTTTAGAGTGCAACAATCTAACAAATGATTTGGCTTATGATAATTTTAAGCTACAAAAGCAAGGACGCTCCTTTTCAATTAAATTTCACTATTTCTTAAAATAGCCTGAAACGAACTTTTATTTTTAATAATTATATAAAAAATATTTTAAACATGAAACGATTTATTAAACCCTCTTTTTATTTTCTATTTATTAGTACATTGATAATGGGTACAACTATTTCTTGTTCTAGTAATGATGATTCTGGAAGCGATTCAGATGGCGCAAAAGCTGATTATGCGCTATGGTTGCAATTAGGGAGTTGGCCAAATACAACTCAGTACATTGTAGGAGTTGATGATTTAACTAAAGGGAGTGTTAGTTTGGTAGGTAATGGTGCCGAAGTTACAAGCAAGGCAGATTACGGAATTATTGCCAAAAACGGGTTTTATTTCTATCCAAGTACAAGTTCTAATTTTGGTAAAATGACTAAATTCGAATTTAAGAACAATCGATTATCTGTTGTATATGAAGTGCCTTTTACGTATCAAAAATCTATAAGTTGTTATGCATGGGTTGATGACAACACGCTAGTATTGTTTGGAACGAATGGAGATGGAAGCAAAGTATTATATACCGTTGTAAATGCCACAACACTTTGGATAAAAAATGGAGAATTGGCATTGCCTGCGATTCCAGCGGGATATACGTCTTATAATCAAGGGAATATTCAATATTCAAACGGAAAACTATATGTAGCATTCTCTAATATGGCTATTTGGCCATCACTTGCCGAGGCAGGTATGAATATTGCCGTAGTAGATTATCCAAGTTTTGCTGTTGAAAAGGTTATTAAAAGCTCGGAAGCTAATGGTAATGGAGGATCTAATATGTGGATGCCAACTTCTTGTACTGATGAGTCTGGTGATGTTTATATGATGTTTTTTGCTGACTGGATGACTTCTAAAGATAGTCCAACAAAAATATTTAGAATCAAAAAGGGTGAAACTACATTAGACTCTTCTTATAATTTTAACCTTGGTACTGCTTTAGGAGGAGAAACTGCTAGTGGACTTTGGTATGTTGGTAACGGGAAGGCTATTGCTAAATACATAGATTCAAAAATAGTAGCAGAAAATCCTTCTGGATTGTTTAATACTAAATTTGCTTTAATCGATATAGCTACTAGCTCGGTAATTAAAAAATTAGATTTACCTGCAGATAAAGGAAGCCAATTACAAAATGTAATTACATCGGATGGTAAAGTATTTATTCAGGTTAATGCTGAAACTACTAAAGATTATATCTGGGAAGTTAATACCACAACAGGTGCTGTAACTTCAGGAGTAGAAATTGTTGGAGGTTATGATTATATTTTACGTTTAGATAATTTGAAATCATCTAAGTAAAAACTTTAAGAGCTCTTGAAATTTTATTTTCATTTCGCTATTTTCATTAATTGATTGCAATTGCTAAGCTTACACTTTAAGCTAATACAATTTTAATGGCTTGAGGAATTACTTAACTATAAATATTCCTCAAGCCATTTTTACTAATACATCTTTTTTGCCCATAAAAACTATTACCTATTAAAATTATAATATCAATGAGTACTATTAAAAGCCGTTCGAATAAACCACCAAATAAAGGAAAATCACGTTTTAGTAAAATTAATGCATGGTTGCATTTATGGTTAGGACTCGCTTCGGGACTCGTTGTATTTATAATGGGAATTACAGGTTGTATTTTGGTTTTTGAGCAAGAAATCAAACATGCAACATCCTCTTGGCTTAATGTAGAAGCACAAGAATCAGAGAAAGTATTGCCGCCCTCTAAGATATATCAAGCAGTAAGTAAAGCTTTGCCTAATAAAGAGATTCATGGTTTCTGGTACAATGGTTTAGATAAAACTATAAAAGTAGACATCGAATCGGATTCTTTAATTTATGTAAATCCTTATAATGGTAAGATTACCGGAATTGTAGATCACGAGGATTTTTTTCATATCATGGACGAAGGACATCGTTACTTATGGTTAGGTCGGGATATTGGTTCGCAAGTAACAGCTTGGGGAACGCTAATTTTTTTCTTTCTTCTTATAAGTGGACTTATTCTTTGGTTTCCAAAAAAATGGAACAAAACAACTAGAAATAGTAGTTTTAAGATAAAGTGGAATGCTAAGCTCAAACGCTTAAATTATGATTTGCATAATGTAGTGGGATTCTACACTATTATATTAGCATTACTTATTTCGTTTACAGGTTTATTAATGAGTTTTCATTGGCTAAGAGAAAGCACCTATTGGATAAGTGGTGGTTGGGCTGATGAAAAAGAGAAAAAAGAACAAGTTATTACTGCCAAAAAAGATACTTTATCTAAAAAGCAATTAGACAAACTGGCTGCAGCCGATTTTATCTGGAACAAAGTACGTAAGGAAATTGCCAAAGAAAATAAAGAAGCTGTTATCATTGATCTTCCACATGAGCCAGAAGATGATTTTTACGCTTGTACAGATATGAATAAAGGAGTTTGGAGGGATTTGTACTTTGACCAACAAACATTGGAATTAAAGCCTAATTCGCAGAAATATATTGATAACGAACGTTTCTCTAAATGGCTTATGCGATCTAATTATAGTTTACATATAGGAGCTATTGGAGGAATACCAACTAAGATTTTATATTTCGTAGGTAGTTTGATATGTGCAAGTTTACCAGTTACAGGTTTTTATATTTGGTGGGGAAGAAAGAAAAAGCAAAAACCTACAGTTAAAATTTAATATTACCCATTTACATATTTTTAGTTAGTTAAAGTCTTTTGAAAGTATTCGTACTCTTCAAAAGACTTTTTTGTGTTTAAGAAATAAAGAAAGGATCAATCCAAAACCAATATCATTGTTTTGATGAGTGAAGTTCGATTGTCAGACTGAGCGGAGTCGAAGTCTCATTTGCTGAATCTCTTTGCGGGACTTCGACTCCGCTCAGTCTGACATTAGTATATTGGCATTAATTGAAAGTAACAATTTTAAATATTTATTATTATCGAATAAAAACAGATAGAGCCTGCTTAAACAAGCAGGCTCTATTCTATCAAAAAACAAAAATAAGAGGAGAAACTAAAGATCCAAAATATTAAATTCTGTAAGTAAAGGAAATTGTTGCTACACGGCTATCAAGATTATATCTTTTGTCAATGCTGGTTTGTCCGATAACCGAATTGATATTGTATTTATTGGTATTAAAAATATCGGTAACATTAAACTTTATACTGCCTTTGTTAGCAAGAACCTGTTTTGATAATCCGATGCTAAAATCAAAGAAACTATCTCTTTCGTAAATCCCAACATTCGATTTTGATTGATATTGTACATTTGCTTCCGCTTTCCAGGTATCTGTAATTGTAAATGAGTTTTGAACACTTAAATTTAAGGTTACAATTGGGTCGATTGTATTGGTATTGATAATCTTTCCTTCAAATTTATTCTCAAAAACATTAAAAAGCGTGTTCACCGACCACCATTTATAAATATCGGTTGTATTGGTAATATTTACACCATAATTGTATGATTTATTGGCATTGATTTGTGACGTAACCGTTGTGTTATTATCAGGATTGTAAACATATATTTCTGTAAAAACATCTTTGGTTTGATTAAAATATACCGAAGCCATAAAAGCACTTTTCCAAGAATATCCTATTTCTGATGTATGTGTAATTTCAGGAACCAGATTAGGATTACCTTGAGAATAATTGAACGAATCGTCATAAAAACGGAACGGATTCAAATCAAATTGACTCGGTCTGTTTATTCTCTTACTGTAAGAAGCATGCATAGAATGGTTACTACTCAATTCATATTTAAGCGAAAGACTAGGGAACCATTTTAAATAATCATCTTTATGTTTCTCATTTAATGTCTTTTGGTTAATGTCAATTGCAGTATATTCAGTTCTTAAACCTCCCTGAATACTTAGTTTCTCTAAACGATATTTGTAATTAGCATAAGCAGCATAAATTTGCTCATCATATTCAAAATGATTAGTAGAATTAAGATCAACAATCCATTGATTGTTATCGTTGTATTCATACACCGATGGATTGTCATTGTTTTTGATGCTACCTTTAAAACCCCATTCCAAAGTCTGTTTTTCTTTAATTGGATTTGTAAAATCAACTTTTCCAGTAAAGACTCTCAATTGAGATGGAATATAACCTCTTCTGTCATTAATTGCTGTGCCAGGAATTTGATTTTGCGCACTTTGGAATTGATTAGATCTAAATTTTGAAGTTTCATACTCAAAATCAAAAGACATATTCTTGCCTTCCGTATTAAACTTATGAACGCCAGAAAAAGCATAAGTGTAATCATACCACTTTTCTTTACTATCATTGTAAGTCAAAGCGTCAAATTGTAATTGATTTAAATTATTATATAGCGTATTCCCTCCATTAGCAATATTTTCATAGTGGCCAATTTTTGCGTCAAGCGAAACCTCTAAATTTGTTTTAGAAGAAACCTCATATGTTGTTCCTACTTTAAAGTTGTTAGACGTAAGGGGTTCGTTAGTCGTAGAATTTTGATAATTCTTTGTTGCAATTTCTTGTCTTGTAATATCAGTAAATTGAATTTGTTCAAAATTCTTGCGTTCCTCTTCACCTCTATAAGTGTAGCTGTAATTACCAAAGACTCCAAATTTATCTTTGTTGTAACTTAAATTCATTCCTGTATTGGTTCTGTTTTTTCTTCCTCTTCCGTAACTAGAAAATACAGTTCCTTTTATTCCGGCACTACTTGGTTTCTTCAAAATAATATTAATCATTCCGGCTTTACCAGTTGCATCATATTTAGAAGAAGGATTAGTAATAACCTCAATTTGTTTGATATTAGATGAGGTTGTTGATTTTAAATAATTAGCAAGTTCCTTTTGCGAAAGCTGCGTTAATTTACCATTAATCATAACGCCAACACCTTGTTGTCCTCTAATAGATAATTCTCCGTCCTGAGAGACTACAACACCCGGAGCGCGCATTAAAACATCCAGCGCAGTTCCGCCTTCAGACACAATGCTATTTTCTACATTAAAAACCATTCTGTCTGATTTTTGAGTATATAGCACTTTCTTTTTTACGATTATAATTTCATCTAATGCGTTTATTGATGTTTCGATAATGCTGTCTTTTCCTTTTTCAGTTTGCGAATAGGCATAAACAGAAAATGCAAGCATAATTGATGTTATAATATTTTTCATATTATTTATTTTTAATTTTTGAAGAATAATAAAACGGCTTTTAAGTTGATCAAGCCTTAAGAGTATAGTTTATCTATGATGATTGTGTTTTAAGAAATAGAAATTTTGGATAATAAAATAGAATCTTTAATTGGTAAGAAAATCATTTTATTCGGATGCTTTTTTGGGAGATAAAATAAGCTGTTTATAAGCGTTTTTGTGGGGTAAAATAAAAACATGATAGTCTGTTATTTGAAGTTTTTAAACCTCAAATATATAACTATTTATAACAAGTCTAAATAAAAATAAATTTAAATTTGTTCGGAAATGATAACTTACTGATAGTTAGTTGTTAGCAAGATAAGAGACGGTTTTATATTGTAAGATATGACTTGTTTATTCACTTAAATATTGAGAATTTCTAAAAGCTATAATCTGCAAGAAAGTATTGATTTCGCTAGGTGTCGAATAGAAATGATGCTTCATGAAAAATCCAATTCACGCTATAATAAAATAGAATGAATTGGATTTTTTATAAGTAACCAATTTTGTTACTGAAACGGAATGCTATTTAGTAATTTCTCTAAACACAGCTTCCAGATTTTTATTTTTTTGATTAAGCTGTAATGTCTTTAAACCGTTGGCAGTTGCAAAGTCAAAAATAGCTGGACGCATATCTTTTTCAGTGACAAATGTCAGTTCCCATGTCATGTCATGTGTATTTATATAAGAAGAAATGTTTTCTAATTTTGCAATTAATTGTTCTTCAATTCTATAATCAAATTCTACTTCAATAACTTGTTCTTTATTCTCCGCGATTAATTTGTCAAGTTTTTTGTCAGTAACAATTTTTCCGTTGTTAATGATAATAACTCTGTCACAAATTGCCTCCACTTCTTGCATAATATGTGTCGATAAAAAAACAGTTTTATTTTTACCTACATTCTTAATTACGTTTCTGATTTCTATTAACTGATTAGGATCCAGACCAGTTGTTGGCTCGTCTAGAATTAAAACATCAGGATTGTGTAATAAAGCATTTGCCAAACCTACACGCTGACGATATCCTTTAGATAATTGTCCTATTTTTTTATGACTTTCGGCTGACAGTCCTGTCAGTTTTATGACTTCTTCAATTCTCGATTTAGGAACGTTATAAACATCAGCATTAAAAGCCAGATATTCACGAACGTACAAATCTAAATACAACGGATTATGCTCTGGCAAATAGCCAATAGATAGCTGTACTGCCTTGGTATCAGTCATGACATCATGACCGTTTACAAGGGCTGTACCCGAATCGGCTAGCAAATAAGTAGTTAAGATTTTCATCAAAGTTGATTTTCCTGCACCGTTTGGGCCAAGAAATCCAACGATTTCACCTTTTTCAATCGAAAATGAAATTTTATCCAATGCTTTTTGAGTACCGTAACTTTTTGATATGCTGTTTACTTCTATCGACATGACTTTTTTATTTGATGCAAAAGTAAACAGAAATCTGCTTGATTGCTAAATTTTTGGTCTTTAAAGAAATCATAAAAAAAACTTAAAGGCGAGCAGTAACGGCACTGTTATTGTTAAAAGAGTATTAAATTTAAAATATTACAAATGAAAAAAATGTTAGTTGTTATTGCATTAGCTGTAGTTAGCTTTGCAAATGCTCAAAAAGGAACAATCTTAGTTGGTGGGAACATCTCGTACACTTCTGAAAAATCAGAATTCAAATTTAGTGAAGAAAAAACAAATACTTTTAGCTTTTCTCCTAAAGTAGGTTACCAATTTAACGATAACTGGACAGTTGGGGGTGAATTTACTGTAGCATCATCTAATGAAGATAATGGAATTGTAGAAGAAAAAAACAATGCTTTCAAAATCGGAGCATTTGTACGTTATTCTGTGCCATTAAGCCAAACTTTTTCTGTTTTTGCTGATATGGGTGCAGGTTTCCAAAATGCTAAAAATAAAGTATATGGTCCTGGAAATGCTTACTCAAAATCTAAAGCAGATGGTATGTATGTAGGTGTAACTCCAGCTCTTTTCATTAACATGAAAAATGGTTTTGGTTTAAACTTTAATATTGGAGGTTTAGGTTATGAAACATTAAGCTACGATAACAACGGTCCAGATGTTAGTAAATTCTTCTTTAATTTCGGTAAAGAAGTTGGTATTGGAATTTCTAAAAACTTCTAGTCTTAAATAGATTAAAATTTTAAAAAGCATCCGTCATTGGCGGATGCTTTTTTTTGTGCTTTAATTAAATGCTTTGAAAATGAAATTTCTTATTTAGCCCCGATAGAAACGATATCCTGTTGTGGCGTTTTTTGCCACAATAGATATAGTGGATAGCGGGACAAAAGATGTTTTGAAAACTTAAATTATCTGCTTCAAAAAAATAGAGTCAACTAAAGTGAAATCGAAAATAATCATAACTACAAGAATTTCGACTCCAGTAGTTGACATAAATAACAAAAAATAGATCTAAATAAAAATTATTAACTCACTGGATTTTCAACAGCAGTTCTCATTTCCTGAGCTGCAGCAACCATCTCGATCAGAGCTTTTTTTGTTTCATCCCAATGACGTGTTTTTAAACCACAATCAGGATTTACCCATAATTGATCTACAGGAATGACGGCCGAAGCTTTTTCTAATAGTTTAACCATTTCCTGACTAGATGGTACGCGAGGCGAGTGAATATCGTAAACTCCAGGTCCAATTTCATTAGGATATTTAAAATCGGCAAAAGCATCTAGTAATTCCATTTGCGAACGCGAACATTCAATCGTGATTACATCGGCATCCATATCGGCAATATTCTGGATAATGTCATTGAATTCGCTATAACACATATGTGTATGAATTTGAGTATCGTCTTTAACGCCACTTGCCGAAATACGGAAAGCTTTTACAGCCCAATCCAAGTAAGTTGCCCATTCTTCTTTACGCAATGGCAATCCTTCGCGAATAGCAGGTTCATCAATTTGGATAATTTTAATCCCTGCATTTTCAAGATCTACAACCTCATCACGTATTGCCAATGCAATTTGAGTACAGGTTTGAGAGCGCGGCTGATCGTTACGAACAAATGACCATTGCAGAATAGTTACTGGACCAGTTAACATTCCTTTTACCCATTTAGGAGTTAGCGATTGCGCATATTCTGACCATTTTACTGTCATAGGGTTAGGTCTCGAAACATCACCATAAATTACAGGAGGTTTTACACAACGGCTACCATAACTTTGTACCCAACCATTTTTGGTAAAAGTAAATCCGGCTAATTGCTCACCAAAATATTCCACCATATCATTACGTTCAAACTCACCATGCACGAGAACATCAATGCCAGTTTCTTCCTGAAAACGAATTGTATCTTCAGTTTCTTTCTTGATTAAATCGTCGTATTGTTGTTGCGTTAATTCGCCTTTTTTAAATTTTGCTCTCCAGCTTCTTACTTCGGGAGTTTGCGGGAAAGAACCTATTGTTGTTGTAGGGAACAAAGGAAGATTTAAAGCATCGATTTGTTTTTTGCGTCGGATAGCAAAAGTATTTTTGCGTTTATCATCTCCTGTCGAAATACTTGCCACACGATTTTTAACCGATTCGTTATGGATTAATTTTGATGTTTTTCTGTTTTCGTTTGCTAATGCATTTTCTGCAAATGGAATAGAGTTTTCTGTGTCTATTTCTTTTGAAGCAAACTGTTTCAATAAAACAACTTCTTGTATTTTTTGTTTCGCAAAAGCCAACCATTGCTTAATTTCTGGAGTAAGCGTTTCGTTGTTTGTTTCTAACTCTAAATCGCAAGGACTGTGAATTAATGAACACGATGGAGCAATTAATATTCTGTTTTCGCCAAGAGCTTTAGTCGCTTTTTCGATAATTGCCAATGAATTTTTAAAATCATTTTTCCAGATGTTTCTTCCATCAACCAAACCAAGAGAAAGATTTACGTTTGGAGATAGTTGATTTGATTCTAAAATATCATCTAATTGTAACGGACAACGAACTAAATCTAAATGTAAAGTATCAACTGGTAAGGCCAATGCCGTAGCTAGGTTTTCGCCAAAGCAATCAAAGTAATTGGCAAGGATGATTTTGATATTAGGAAAACGGTTGTTGATTTCAGTATATACTTTCGTAAAAGTGTTTCTTTCTTTATCGGTTAAGTTCAGCGCTAAGAAAGGCTCGTCTAATTGAATATAAGTTACATTTTCGGCTTCAAGCTTTGCAAATATTTCAAAATATACAGGAAGCAAAGATTCGATAAGATCAATTCGGTGAAAACCTTCTTCTTTTTCTTTTCCTAAAAGTAAGTAGGAGATAGGTCCGATAAGTACAGGTTTTGTAGCAATACCTAAATCATTTGCTTCTTTGAATTCATTGATTATTTTTTCTGAAAACAGAGTAAATTTTTGGTTTTTTGTAAATTCAGGAACAATGTAATGGTAATTGGTATCAAACCATTTTGTCATTTCCATAGCAACAACATCTTGTCCGTTTTTTTGCGAACCTCTAGCCATTGCAAAATACAAATCGATAGAAGAATTAGTTCTTGCAAAATCATTATAACGTTCAGGAATTGCTCCTAAAGTCAATGTTAAATCCAGAACCTGATCGTAAAATGAGAAATCATTCGACGGAATTAAATCAATGCCAGATGCGGCTTGTAGTTGCCAGTTTTCTTTACGGATGTTTTTTCCGACAGCCAGAAGTTCTTCTGCCGAAATTTTATCTGCCCAGTATAATTCACTAGCTTTTTTTAATTCTCTGTTGCTGCCAATTCGAGGATAACCTAAATTATTTGTTTTCATTTTGTTTCAGTATTTTTTACTGAACAAATTTATTGCATTAGATTTTATAACTTATATTTGGCTTTTATTTAAGTAAATAAACTTTAATTAGTTTGTTTTTGAAGATTATAATACTGATTAATTCTTCTTAAGCGAACTCTAGCCGTAAAAATTACTATGGAAAATTTAGATAAAACCGATTTAGAGATCTTAAGACATCTTCAGGAGAACTCAAATATCAATACAAAAGACCTGGCAAGCAAATTATTCTTGACCGTTACACCTGTTTACGAACGCATAAAAAGATTAGAACGAGACGGATATATTACTAAATATGTAGCGCTGCTAGACAAGAAAAAAATGAATTGTGGAATGACAGTTTTCTGTAACGTTCGGTTAAAAGAACATGCAAAAAACGTAGGAAGCAATTTTGTAAAAGATATTGTGGCGCTTCCAGAAATTATAGAATGTTATAATATTGCGGGCGATTATGATTTTATGCTAAAAATCCTTGTTCAGGATATGACTAGTTATCAGGATTTTGTAATGAATAAATTATCTACCATAGAAAACATAGGTAATACAAACAGTATTTTTGTAATGGGAGAGATTAAACACAGTACAGCATTAGAGTTTTAATCATTATAAAGTACTGAAATAAAAATGTATTTTTGCCCTTCTAAATCTAATTCTATAGCCATCGGTGCTATAATCTAAAATCAACAATCTGAAATCTAAAATCACAATGAACTGGGAACAACTCTTATCACTAAAACGCCAAGGCGATACTAGCAAAAGATTACGTGTAGAACAAGATGATACGCGATTGGGATTTGAAGTAGATTATGACCGAATTATATTTTCAGCAGCTTTTAGAAGTTTACAAGATAAAACACAGGTAATTCCGCTTTCTAAAACAGATTTTGTACATACCCGATTAACGCATAGTTTAGAAGTTTCGGTAGTAGGACGTTCGTTAGGGCGTTTGGTAGGAAAAAAAATCATCGAAAAATATCCATACTTAAAAGAAGTTCACGGATATCATATGAATGATTTTGGAGCTATTGTTGCGGCGGCATCATTGGCACACGATATCGGGAATCCACCTTTTGGACATTCAGGAGAAAAAGCTATTGGAGAATATTTCTCTATAGGAAACGGACAACAGTATAAAGAGCATTTGACTGATAAAGAATGGCAGGATCTAATAGATTTTGAAGGTAATGCTAATGGATTTTCGGTTCTTACAGCAAGTCGTCCGGGAATAGAAGGAGGACTTCGTATTTCGTACGCTACATTAGGAGCTTTTATGAAATATCCGAAAGAGAGTTTGCCTAAAAAACCAACCAAAAATATAGCCGATAAAAAATATGGTTTCTTCCAGACCGATAAAGACTTTTTTAATAAAGTAGCTGTCGATATGGGAATGTTACCTAATAAATCAGGAGATGATATTGGTTTTGAAAGACATCCACTAGCTTATTTAGTCGAAGCAGCAGATGATATTTGCTATACTATTATTGACTTTGAAGATGGAATAAATCTTGGGCTTGTTTCTGAGGATTATGCTTTAGAATACTTGATTAAATTGGTGAAAGACAATATAGGCGTTGCCAAATATAAAACACTTACTACCAAAGAGGATCGTATTAGTTATTTACGTGCACTAGCAATTGGAAGTTTGATAAATGATGCCGTTAAGGTTTTTGTTGATAACGAAGAAGCTATTCTTGCAGGTAAATTTCCGTTTGCATTAATGGATAAAAGCCAGTACAAAGCGCAAATGGATGATATTATAAATCTTAGTGTTCAGAATATCTATCAGAGCCGTGAAGTAATCGAAAAAGAAATAGTAGGGTATCAGATTATCCAAACACTGCTAGATAAATTTATAACAGCTTTTAATAATAAATACGACGGAAAAGCATCTAACTATGATGCATTGATTTTAAAAATGTTGCCAGAAAAGCATCATTTAGAAAAAGAAGGTCTGTATGAAAGATTGCTGCACATATGCCATTACGTTTCATTACTAACCGATGGAAATGCATTGGAATTATATGATACTATAAACGGAAGAAAAACAACGTAACAAATTAATTATCTAAAAGGCATATACTACACCAACTCCCAGAACTTGTTTTAGTTGTGCCTTTGGTCCTTCTGTGACTTGTTCCCCATTAACTTCTTTTTTTGATTTGATGTCATCATCGTACACAAAATGTACACCAACGTTTGCTTTGACATATTCGTTTACAACTAAGTCTAAACGAGTCGCGTAATCGATATCGATATTTCCAAATCGATTTAGGTAATCGGTATAAAGGCTAAGACGGTTTTCAAAAAACATATTTTTGAAGATTTCGTTTTTAGTATAACCAGTTAATAGAATACCAAATTCAGCTTTTATTTTTTCTCCCTTTTCAATCAGAATTTGTGTATTAGGATCTAGTGGGTCTGGTGCGTAAACTGCCTTTTTAACACCAAAAGCTCCTTGATTTGCCAAGACCTGGTCTAGAACCAAAGTGGTCTTTAGTGTAACAGGTGAGAAATAAAAAGTACGATTCTTTTCTTTATTTGCGTTTTCAGCTCCAGCTCCTAAGAATACATATGCAGGGGCAAAAGGTTTCGAAATCGGGTTATCTGTATTTGGATAAGAATAACCATTTGTAAATTGAGAATTGAAATTAAATTTAGCTGAATAATACCAGTTTGAAAGTGTATCTTTTCTGAAACCATAAGTAGAGTTAAACAGGAAAGCATCATCGGTTTTTCTTAATTCAATACCGTCTTGTTTGTTTAAACCATATTTTAAAAGAAGTTCATTTGCCCACTTATGGTTACCATGAGTATATGTTCTCGAAAATTCTCCTTTAAAAAGTCCAGAGATAGAACTAGTACCCCCGGCACTCCAGTTAACAAATGCAATTTGAGTAAGATCAAAACCCAATTTATTTTTTTTAGTCCAATTAGATGTAGTGTCTTCTAATTGAGTTTGAATTTCAGGTACCAATTGCGTCTGAATTTTAGAATTCTGAGCGAAATTTTTAGAAGAACAAAATATAAGAAGTACTAAAATAGATAAACGGAATAATTTCATTATGGCATTTTTTGTTTGGGTCCGCAAAATAATTATTTTTAACCAACAGAAAAAAGATTTTCTAAACTTTTAACGTCAATATTGCATAATTGTTGCAATTCGGTAACAGTTCCATGCTCAATAAATGTGTCTGGAATTCCTAGTATTTGTATTTTAGTGTTGTAATTATGTAATGCCGAAAATTCTAAAATAGCAGTTCCAAAACCACCATTTATAGCACCATCTTCGATAGTAATTATGGATGAGTATTTACTGAAAATAGAATGTAGTAGTTTGTTATCTAATGGTTTAATGAAAGGAAAGTCGTAATGAGCAATAGTATTTGGATTGCCAATATTTGCTAGTGCAGTTATTACGTTGTTTCCAATAGTTCCAGTAGATAAAACAGCGGTTTCACTACCATCTTTAAGGCAAGTTGCCTCTCCAATTTCGATTGTAGCATAATTCTTAAAATAATTCTTTTGCCAATCTGTAATAACGCCGCGACCTCTAGGATATCGAATTGCGATAGGATGATTTAATCCCAGTTGAGCAGTATATAAAATATTCTGTAATGCTATCTCGTTAATAGGAGCATAAATTATTAGGTTAGGAATACAACGCAAATAAGCAATATCAAAAACGCCATGATGTGTTGCGCCATCTTCTCCAACCAAGCCAGCTCTGTCCAGACAAAAGATAACTGGTAAATCTTGTAATGCGACATCATGTATCACTTGGTCGTATGCACGTTGCAAAAAAGTTGAATATATATTGCAAAAAACAATCATTCCCTGAGTTGCCATTCCAGCAGCAAGTGTTACCGCATGTTGTTCGGCAATACCAACATCAAAGGCGCGTTTTGGGAAAGCATCCATCATAAATTTAAGTGAACTTCCAGAAGGCATTGCAGGAGTAATACCAACAATTTTTTCGTTCTTTTGGGCTAAATCCAAAATGGTTAAACCAAATACATCTTGGTATTTTGGCGGAAGGTTGTCCTCTATCTTAGGAATGATTTCTCCAGTCGAAGCATTAAATTTTCCAGGAGCGTGATATTGAACCTGATTTTCTTCGGCTTGCTGCAATCCTTTTCCTTTGGTAGTTACAATATGCAGGAATTTAGGACCTTTTATATTTTTTAAACGTTTTAATTCTTTTATTAAAGCAAAAATATCATGACCATCGATAGGACCCGAATAATCAAAATTCAATGATTTAATCATGTTATTCTTCTTCGGATTTTTCCCTTCTTTTACAGCCGTGAGATATTTTTTAAGCGCACCTACACTTGGGTCAATCCCGATTGCATTGTCGTTTAAGATTACCAATAAATTAGCATCGGTCACTCCGGCATGATTTAAACCTTCAAAAGCCATTCCCGATGCAATCGAAGCATCACCAATTACAGCAATATGATGTTTGTCGAAATCACCTTTTAAGTTAGATGCAATTGCCATTCCTAATGCTGCCGAAATAGAAGTAGAAGAATGGCCTACGCCAAAAGTGTCATAGTTACTTTCGGCTCTTTTAGGAAAACCAGAAATCCCGTTAAGCTGACGATTGGTATGGAAATTTTCTCTTCTTTCGGTCAGGATTTTATGTCCGTAAGCTTGATGTCCTACATCCCAAACCAATAAATCATCGGGAGTATTAAATACATAATGCAAAGCAATAGTAAGTTCGGTAACACCTAGACTTGCGCCCAAATGGCCTTCTTTTACAGAAACAATCTCAATAATAAAATCACGTAATTCCTGAGCAACTTGAGGAAGTTGCGCTTCGGGAAGTAAGCGTAAATCGGCGGGATTGTATATGTTGGGAAGTAAATTGCTTTTCATTGTAAGGTAAAAAGCAAATTTACGGTTTTAAATTTAAATTTTACCTGAGATCTCATTCCAATACAATTGGTAAGGAATATTGCATCCTTGTTTTTTTTCCATTAGATTCTCCCGGTTCCCATTTTGGAGATAAACTTAAAACCCTAATGATTTCGTTCTCTATTGTTTTATCAATAGCTGGTACAGATTGAAGATATGATAAAGTTCCGTTTTCTTCTACTGCAAAAGAGATTCTAATTTTAAGATTTTTGGTATCTGTATTTTCGGGCATTTTAAATTCATTTTCAAAAAAAGTATAAAATGGGTCAATACCTCCAGGAAATTCTGCATTTATATGTATTACCGCACCAGTAGTAAATACGGAATCATCTTCTTTATTTTGTTTTGAAGATTGTGTTTTACCTTTAGTGGTTTTGCTGTGACTTATAGGAACTGGTTTTACAAATTTAACCTGATTAATTTTTGGAGGCGGTGGAGGCGGAACCTGAGTTGATTCATTTCCACTAACTTTAATATCGCCAACCATAACTCTTTGGTCAGTTGAGGAATCCTTAACAATCTCTATTTTGTCAATTTTTTGCTTGTCTCCGTTCTTATCTTGGCAACTAAACAATGTAGTTCCCATAGCAATAAACAAAGCCAATAAAAACATTTTATGATATTGAGTCTGCCTGTATAAAACTTCAGTTGGAATTTGAATTGTTACATTTTCTAATTGAGAGTTTTTGAATCTTCCGCAAACACTTTTGTTTTTATTTACAATAAAAAAATGCTGCACTTCATCAGGTAGCATTCTTGTGAAATCAACTACAGTTTTAGAGCAGCTAATGCAAAAACGACCATTTTCGGCAGGCGTCATTTTATCCCAGTTTTCGTAGCAAGGTTCAGGAATACTTATTTTATGTTTTGTTGGCATAATTTGAATATCAAAAAATAAATGTAATAAAAATTACTTCTTAAAAATGTATTTTTGTTTTATGATAGATATTTTTACCGACGAGTATTTTATGAAAAAGGCTTTGCAAGAAGCAGAAATGGCATTTGATAAAGATGAAATTCCTGTTGGAGCCATTATTGTAATTGACAATAAAGTCATTGCAAGAAGCCATAATTTAACCGAATTATTAAATGATGTTACGGCTCATGCCGAAATGCAAGCGATAACAGCTGCCGCTAATTTTTTAGGCGGGAAATATCTAAAAGACTGTACGCTTTATGTAACATTAGAACCTTGCCAGATGTGTGCAGGTGCTTTATATTGGAGTCAGATTTCTAAAATTGTTTTTGGAGCAAGTGATGAACATCGAGGTTACGAAAAAATGGGAACACAATTACATCCTAAAACTGTTGTTGTTCGTGGTGTTATGGCAAATGAAGCTTCGGATTTAATGAAACGTTTCTTTGCTAAAAGGCGAAGATAATTTTGTCGCCGTTTCATTCTTATTAAAAAGTTATTATGACTGATTTTTCAATAATAAAAAAACTATTTCATATTACAGAACCTGATGGTTTTACTAATGATGAAATTCAAATTGTTAAAAATATCTTCGGGCAACTTCCTGAGGTATTTGTTGATTACTATAGTGAATTAGGTAAGATTCAAAGCTTAAATCAAACGCAAGATTTGCTAATTATACCAGAGCGATTTCAATATTATAAACAGAATGATTATTTGATATTTTATTCTGAAAACCAAAGAGCATGTGTTTGGGGAATTCATAAAGACGATTTGTCAAAATCGAATCCGCCTGTTTTTATGAGTGCCGATGGAAAAGAATGGAACTTGGAAACAGAAACCTTAACGGAATTTTTTACTGCAATGGCTTTTCTTCAGGCTGGTTTTGCATTAGAATTTCCATGCAATACATTTTATGAATTAGAACAACATGAGCTAGATTTTGTTGTTGAAAATTACCGAAATAAAGGAGTTTCATTTAGGCAATGGCTTGAAGGAATAAATTTTTATGGTAATTATGATGATGATGTAATTATAATTATGGCTAATAATCAGCTGTTTTATGCAGCAAATACAAAAGAGCATTTTACAGAATTAGAGAATGTATTGTCTAAGCTTGGTGTAGAGTTTTAAAAGTTATAAATAAAGATATCTTCGTTTAATACAGATAAGTCATGTAAACACATACGAATATCATAAATGAATTAAAACAAATTATGTTGTAAAATGTGTTTTCAGAAAAGCCCTTTTTCGAGAGAAGTATTCTCAAACTTATAGCTATGGAAATAAGTAGTACACCACAAAAGTAAAACTGAATCCCGTTACTACTTAAATCATTATGAAGAAGATCGGTGTAATCATTCTTATTAGATCTTACTTTAGTTACAGATTTAAATAACAAAGAATACTCAAGTTCGATATCATTCTCCTTAATATCATCATTGGTAGTCGAAAAAGTAAAACCTTTCTGTGTGTAATAATGAACAGAAACTTTTTGAGGTTTAGATCCATAACTACCTCTCATAGAGCTTCTCACTACACGATGTGTTATTGCATCCGTTGTTTTTGAGGTTGGTAGAACATAATAATCCGTAAAACACAACAAAATAATAAAAGTTACTACCATCAGGAGGTATACGATAACTGATTTATTTTTTATAATAAATTCATTTTCTGTAGAATATTTATTCAAGCTATTTTATTTTTCCTTAATTAAAATTAGCGAAATATACTACATTTAATAATTGGTTTTTCATAACTTTTAATAAAATTTATTCATCATCATTGGAGTGATTTATTTTTAAAAGCAATTGAAAATTAGATATTTAAATTAGCATCTAGAATATATTTTCAGCCTAAATAAGCCAAATGAATAATACATTAAGCTTTTTTATTTTTAATGCAAAAAATGTAAACTATTGGTTATCATTGTTTAAAATAGATATTGCTTTGTTTTATAGAATTTTATGCTTACTTTCTTCTTGAAAGTAATTAAAATTTACAGTACTTTTATTACATATAATGAGCAATTAAGGAATCAGGGTTTTGATTGTGAAGTGCTATGATCTTTATATACGATATTATTTTGTAACCATTAATTATATACTCAATTGAAAGCAAGAGGATTAGTTTACGCGTTGTTTGTGTTTTTTATTTTTCAGAGTTGTGGCAGGAAATCTGCTGCCGATTTCAATTCTGATTTTTCATTGTTCAAAGAATATATAACGAGTTTTACTGGTGGGATAGTTTCATCTCAATCGGATATACGCGTTGTTCTGGCTTTTGAAAAAAAGGAGTGGAAAGTAAATGAAGTTTTAGATAATGACTTATTCGATATTTCTCCAAGTGTCGATGGTAAAGTTGTAGCGCTCTCGAGTAATACAATTGCCTTTATTCCCGAAAAAAAGTTAAAACCCGGAACCGAATATCAGGTAACACTAAATTTAGATAAACTAATTACGCTTCCTAAAAAAGGAGATGATGATAAGGATCTTTCTAAATTCAACTTTACTGTTAAAACGGTTAAGCAGGATTTTATCGTAAATACACTAGATGTTCAATCCTATAGTAAAGAATATCAGTATCTAAATTGTGTATTAAAAACAGCCGATGTTATAGATTTAGAGACAGCAAAGAAGTTGGTTATGGCGAGCCATAACGGAAAAGATCTTACTATTAAATTTGATAAAGCAGCAAGTTCAGGAAAAGAATTTAAGTTTATCATAGATAGTATTCAGCGTTTATCTGACGTAAGTAATCTTGAAATTTCTTATGATGGAAGTGATTTTGACATTGATCAAAAAGGAAAAATGGATTTCCCGATAACATCAATAAATGAGTTTAAAATTATTAAAGTCGAAATTCCAGATGAAAACAATCAATCTGTATTAATTAATTTCTCAGAACCATTAGAGAAAGGACAGGATTTTAAAGGATTGGTTGCCATACAAAATACAAATAATCTAAAATTCTCAACACAAGGAAATACGCTAAAAGTTTATTTTAGTAACGAAAAGCCTGTTGAGGAAGTGGTACATGACGTTGCTGTTGTAGTTGTTGATACAGCAAGTGTAGCTGTAGATTCAACGAGTGTAAGTGTAGATAGTGCTGCGGTAGCTGTTGAAGCTGCGGCTGAAGAAGTCGCAGAACCAGAACTAGTATCTGATCAAACAGTAACAGGCGAGTTATTATTAGAAGTTTTTCAAGGGATAGAAAGTCAGTATGGTCGAAAAATGGCAGAGAATTATTCGGAGAAGATTTCTTTTGACCAAATAAAACCAAACATTCGTTTTATTAAAAACGGAACAATTTTGCCAAGTTCTAATAATTTAAAACTGAATTTTGAAGCAGTAAATCTTGGGGCGGTAGATGTAAAAGTTTACAAGATTTATAAAAATAACATATTACAATTTCTTCAAAATAACGAATTAAACGGAGCTCAGAACCTAAAACGAGTTGCACAGCCTGTTGCTAAAACAACGCTTAATCTTAAAGATAATACATTAGTTAATCCGACGAAGTGGAATACCTATGCATTAGATTTATCTAAAATTATAACTCCAGAACCAGGTGCAATTTATAGAGTAGAGTTCTCGTACAAGAGAGCATATTCTTTATATAAATGCGAAACTTCTGAACCAGATACAGATCAAACCGAAGAGGAAGAAGATGTAGATGAAAATGATGTGAACTACAGCGGTAATTCGTATGACGACTATTATTACGATGATTACGAATGGAGAGAAAGCCAGGATCCTTGTACAGGTTCGTATTATTACAATGCCAAAATAGGAACAAATATTTTAGCTTCAGATTTAGGAGTAATTGCTAAAAGAGGAGAGAATAAATCGTATTTATTTGTAGTAAATAATATAATCACAACAGAACCAGTTTCGAATGCAAGAGTAGATTTATATAGTTTTCAACAACAAAAACTAGCAACAGGAGCAACAAGCAGCGAAGGAATTGCTTCTTTTCAGTTAGACAAATTTGCTTATTTTGCTATTGTTACTTTAGGAACACAATCGACTTACGTGAAACTTGATGATGGAAATTCATTGTCGGTAAGTAATTTTGATGTTGCTGGAGAAACCTTGCAAAAAGGATTAAAAGGATTTATTTACGGCGAACGTGGTGTTTGGCGTCCGGGAGATAATTTGTATTTGTCATTTATACTTAATGATGCTGCAAATAAACTACCAAAAGCGCATCCGATAAAATTTAGATTAACCGATCCTAACGGAAAAGTTACCTATCAAACCGTACAAAAATCCAATGACTTAAACCATTATGCGTTTACAGTTCCTACAGATACAGAAGCGCCTACAGGAAATTGGGAAGCAATGGTAAGCGTTGGTGGAGCCAAATATTATAAGAGCATAAAAATTGAGACGATTAAACCGAATCGTTTAAAAATTAAAAATACTTTCAGGAGAGCAATATTATCTTCATCATATCCAAATACAAGTAGCCTGGAAGTTACATGGCTTCATGGAGCTATTGCTAAAAATCTGAATGTAGAAATGCAGGCAAAATTTTCGCAACAAAGCACGACTTTTAAAGGCTATGATAAATTTGTTTTTGACGATTTAGTACGTCAATTTAGTACCGAAGAAATTAATATATTTTCAGGTAAACTAGATGCAAACGGAAGAGCGTCGGTAAACATTGAACCTAAATTACAAGGTCAGGCACCGGGAATGCTAAAAGCAGCTTTTATTACTAAAGTGTATGAAGAAGGTGGAGATTTTAGTACCGATGTTATCTCGACAACTTATTCTCCGTATAATACTTATGTGGGAGTAAAATCGCCAGAACCTACTAAATACGGAATGCTGGAAACTCGTAAGCAAAACCGATTTGATATTGTTACAGTTGATGAAAACGGAAGACCAAAATCCGTAAGAAACCTTGAGGTAAAAGTGTATAAAACAGAATGGCGCTGGTGGTGGGATGCTTCGAGTGATAATTTATCCAATTATAATTCGTCGAATGCGACAACATCATATAAAACATTTACTGTAAATACAGATTCAAGCGGAAAAGGAAGTTGTCAGTTTGCTTTGACAGATGAAGAATGGGGACGTTACTTAATTCGTGTTTCGGATGAAATAGGCGGACACGCATCGGCAATAACAGTAAATATTGACTGGCCAATATGGTCTGGAAAGACAAGAAACACAGATGCTTCTACAGCTAATATGCTTGTTTTTTCTACAGATAAAAAGAATTATGCAGTAGGCGAAAAAGCACAAATATCTTTCCCGTCAAGCGAAGGTGGGCGCGCTTTGGTTTCTATAGAAAATGGATCGAAAGTAGTACAGACACTTTGGGTGAAAACTCAAAAAGGAGAAACTAAGGTCGAAGTTCCGATTACTGGAGCAATGGCACCTAATGTGTATTTTAATATAACACTTTTACAACCGCATGCATCGACTAAGAATGATTCGCCAATTCGTATGTACGGAATCGTTCCTATCGAAGTAATTGATAAAACTACGATTCTTGCTCCAAGCATTGCTATGCCGGATGTACTAAAACCGGAGCAAACGTTTCCTATAAAAGTAAGCGAGAAATCAGGAAAAGAAATGACCTATACGATTGCAGTTGTCGATGAAGGTTTACTTGATTTAACCCGATTTAAAACACCAAACGCTTGGGATAGTTTTTATGTACGTGAAGCTTTGGGTGTGAAAACATGGGATGTGTATGATGATGTTATTGGAGCATATGGCGGAAAAGTAAATCAGATTTTCAGTATTGGTGGAGACCAGGATTTAGGTGGCGGAAAAGCAAAAAAAGCCAATCGTTTTAAACCAGTCGTTATTTATCTTGGACCATTCAAATTAAAAAAAGGAGAAACGAAAACACATCAGGTAAAATTGCCTAAATACATTGGTTCAGTGCGAACAATGATTGTAGCGGGAGATGCGAATACAAGTGCTTACGGAAGTGTTGAAAAAGCAACTCCGGTACGTAGTCCGTTAATGGTATTGGCTTCATTGCCTAGAAAAATTTCTCCATCAGAAAAAGTAACACTTCCAGTTACAATTTTTGCAATGGAAAAACACATCAAAAACGTTACTGTACAAATAAAAACAAGCAATGGATTAAGAGTTGTAGGAAGTCCAGCGCAAAGATTGACATTTGCTCAGCCCGACGAAAAAATGGCTTATTTTAATCTAGAAGTTGGAGGTGCAACCGGAATTGCCAAAGTGCAGGTTATTGCTACATCAGGAACTGAGAAGTCAGTTTATGATGTCGAAATAGATATGACAAATCCAAATCCTGTTACTAATACTTTTACAGATGTTATTTTAGAGCCTAATAGTTCTAAGACAATTGTATGGAAAACATTCGGAGTTTCGGGAAGTAATAAAGCGAAACTGGAAGTATCGTCGATGCCAACGATTAACTTAAACGGACGTTTACAGTTTCTTATTCAGTATCCACATGGATGTGTAGAGCAAACAACTTCATCCGTATTTCCGCAATTATTCTTAAATGATGTTGCTGATATTGATGCAACACGTCAGCAACTTATCCAAAAGAATGTTACTGCTGGAATTACAAGATTAGGAAGTTTCCAATTGCCAAACGGTGGACTTTCATACTGGCAAGGAAATTCGATTGCTGATGATTGGGGAAGTTCATACGCTGGACATTTTATGATAGAAGCAGAGAAGAAAGGATATGTTTTGCCAATTAATTTTAAATCAAAATGGCTTTCTTATCAACAAAGAGAAGCAAAACAATGGCGATTTGAACCACGTTACGGGAATGATATGGCGCAAGCGTATCGTTTGTACACATTGGCTTTAGCAGGTTCGTCAGATTTGTCTTCGATGAACAGATTACGTGAAACCAAGGGAATCTCTAACGAAAGTAAATTACGATTGGCAGCAGCGTATGTTTTAGCAGGTCAAAAAAGTGCTGCTTCGAGTTTGTTATTAAGTAGTACAATCGATGACGAATCGTCTAGTTATAATTATTATTACTATGGTTCAAGCGATAGAAATCGTGCAATGGCTCTGGAAACAATGTTATTATTAGGACAGAAACAAAAAGCATTTGCGATGGCTACAAAACTGGCTAAAAGTATGGCAAGTGATCGATGGATGAGCACGCAAACTACCGCTTATTCTTTGTATGCAATGTCTAAATTCTCATTGAACAATGGTGTTAAAGGAATAGATGTACAGTTTAGCAAAGACGGAAAAAGTCAGGTTATAAAAACTTCAAAAACAGTTGCTGACAGAAGTTTAGTAGTTAAAATGGGCTCAAACAGTATTACTTTAAAAAACAATAAAAAGAATACGATTTATGTTCGAGTATTAAATACTGGAATTTTACCAATAGGTCAGGAAAATGTAGTTCAGAGTGATGTATCTGCTGGTATAGTGTTTAAAAACAGAAAAGGTGGAGTAATTAATGTTTCAAAGATTACTCAAGGAACAGAGTTTATTGCTGAGGTGACCGTTAGAAACCAAAGAAATGAGCGTGTAGAAAATGTAGCATTATCACAAATTCTACCTTCAGGATTCGAAATTGTAAATACTCGTTTTACCGATTATGGAGATGCAACCAATAATGTAGCCGATTATATCGATATTCGTGATGATAGAACAAATTTCTATTTTGGATTAAAAGCCGGTGAAACCAAAGTCTTTAAAATCCTATTGAACGCATCGTATCTTGGAAATTATTATTTGCCAGGATTACAATGCGAAGCAATGTATGATAATACATTCTTAGCGAGAACAAAAGGATTTTGGGTAGAGGTTGTGAAGTAAAGTTCTGTTGGATTTCATATCCTAACAGGTTTCTAAAACCTGTTAGGTATTATTAGGTATATAGGAATGAGAGAACGAATATTAGAATCAAGAGCCGTTAAAGTATGCCTAACAAGTTTCTAAAATTAGTTAGGAAAGACAGATAATTAAATATTAGAGTATACCTAACAGGTTTTAGAAACCTGTTAGGATAATAAAATTGAAGAAGGTGAAGAAGGATATTTTTGAAGCAGGACAATATTATCATATTTATAACAGAGGAAATAATAAAGAAGATATTTTTATAGAAGAAAAGAATTATAATTATTTTCTGGAAAAAGTAAAAAAGTATATTTTACCAATAGCGGATATTTATGCCTATTGTTTGCTGAAAAACCATTTTCATATTGTTTTAAGGATAAAAGATGAAAGTAATTTATCTGAAAAATCAAAAGAGAAGATTCATCTGCCATTTTCAAATTTGTTTAATGCTTATTCTAAAAGTATTAATAAAGCTTATAATAGAACAGGAAGTTTATTTCAAGAACATTTACAAAGGAACAGAATAGAAGATGAAGTGTATTTGAAACAATTAATTATATATGTTCATTTGAATCCTCTTAAGCATAAATTTACAGAATATTTCGACTCTTATTTGCATTCATCATATCGTTCTTATTTGTCCGAAAAGCTAACAAGTATTGATAGAGAATCTATTCTCGAATTATTTGATGGTTTAGATAATTTTAAAATTTGTCATAATGAAAGAAGGATTGTTTATGAGGGAGTAATCAATGATGTAAATTTAAGTGACGAATAGAAAAATCCGTTGAGTTCTCCTAACAGGTTTCCAAAACCTGTTAGGTATCAGTTAGCTATGGGAGAGATTGAAAGTAGAACTAAAGAATATATCTAAAAGGTATTGGAAGCTTGCAAGGTATTCTAGAAATAGAAGAAAAAGTATTAAAAATAAGAACTGAAAAATATATACCTAACAGGTTTTGAAAACCTGTTAGGATACTAAAAGATTACTTTGAAAAATAAATTAAAAGCGTTCCTTCAACGCATTATAAATTGGATTAAACAGAATAAAATAAAATCACTACTAGCATTTTTGTTAGTGGTGATTTATTATTTTTCGTTGCCACGAACATTATTTCAAGAACCCTATTCTACAGTTATTGAGAGTAAGGAAGGAGAATTATTAGGGGCGAAGATTGCACGTGACGGACAATGGCGTTTTCCTGCGCAAGATAGTGTTCCGGATAAGTTCAAGAAGTGTATAGTATATTTTGAAGACGAATATTTCTATAAGCATCCCGGATTTAATCCTGTTGCAATGGTCAATGCAATCAAGCAAAACAGGAAAGCCGGAAAAGTTGTTCGTGGAGGAAGTACGCTTACACAGCAAGTAATCCGATTATCAAGAAAAGGAAAAGGTAGAACTTATTTTGAAAAACTAGTCGAGGTTATTCTTGCAACAAGATTGGAGTTAGGATATTCTAAAGATGAAATTTTGGAATTATATGCAGCTCACGCTCCTTTTGGAGGAAATGTTGTAGGTCTCGAAATGGCTTCATGGAGATATTTTGGAGTAAAATCCAATCAGTTATCATGGGCAGAAAATGCAACTTTGGCGGTTTTGCCAAATGCGCCGAGTTTAATTTATCCGGGAAAGAATCAAATTAAATTATTAGAGAAACGGAATCGCCTTTTGCGTAAGCTTAACCAGGAAGGTATTATTGATAAACAAACCTATGAACTTTCGATAGAAGAACCTTTACCTAAAAAGCCTTATGATTTGCCACAAATAGCACCACATTTATTGCAGCGCGTGGCTAAAAATCAAGAGGGAACGAGAGTAAAAACTACAGTTGAGTTTGCTTTACAAAATAGAGTAAACCAAATCGCAAAATATTATTACAATCAATACAAGCAGAACGAAGTTAATAATCTGGCAATTTTAGTAATTGATGTTTCTAACAGAAATGTGATAAGTTATGTAGGGAATTCTCCAACAGATGGAGATCACCAAAAAGATGTAGATATTATAGACGCACCAAGAAGTACAGGGAGTATTTTGAAGCCTTTATTATATGCAGCAATGCTCGATGATGGCGAGATATTACCAAATACTCTGGTTGCCGATGTACCGACACAAATTGCAGGTTATACACCTCAGAATTTTAATCTGACATTCGATGGAGCTGTTCCGGCTCACCGTGCTTTATCACGTTCGCTTAATATTCCTTCGGTGCTTATGTTGCAGGATTTTGGAGTAAATAAGTTTTATGAGGAACTGCAAAAATTCAAATTAAGAAATATTTCCAAACCGCCAGATCATTACGGATTGTCGCTTATTCTTGGTGGAGCCGAAAGTAATTTATGGGATTTATGTCGTAGTTATGCGAGTATGTCCTCGACAATAAATTATTTTAATAAAAGCAATGGTAAGTATCGAACAAACGAATTTACTGAACTAAATTATGAAAACGATTTTGAGCCTGATTTTGGCGACGAAAGTACGCAGAAGAACATCTTGGGCGCGGGGTCAATTTGGTTAACGTATAACGCCATGGAAGAGGTAAACAGACCTGAAGGAGATGAAGCTTGGAAATTTTATGATAGTTCGCTTAAAATAGCATGGAAAACGGGCACAAGTTTTGGTAATCGCGATGCTTGGGCAATAGGAACAAATTCCAGATATGTAGTCGGAGTTTGGGTAGGAAATGCAACAGGCGAGGGAAGACCAACTTTAACAGGAGTTACAAGCGCTGCACCAATTTTATTTGATGTATTTAATTTATTGCCAAGGCAAAAATGGTTTACAACACCTTATGGAGATTTAGATGAAGTTGAGGTTTGTCGTTTAAGTGGACATTTGGCCAAAGATGGCTGTCCGAAAATAAAACAATGGGTTGCCCGAAAAGGGAAAACGACTTCTATTTGTCAGTATCATAAAATTGTGCATTTAGATCAAACGGAAAAATTTCAGGTAAATAGTAGTTGCGAGAGTATTGAGAATATGGTTGTAAAAAATTGGTTTGTTTTACCGCCAGTTATGGCTTGGTATTACAAAAGCAAACATATAGAATATATGCCATTACCGCCATTTAGAGATAATTGCGTTGGTACACAAACTGCTGCAATGGATTTTATTTATCCTAAAGCCAATAGCAAAATCTATTTGACCAAAAATTTTAATAGCGAAATACAACCAGTGATTTTTAAAGTGGCTTATTCACAAAGAGAAAGTCAATTGTTTTGGTATGTAGATAATGTGTACAAAGGCGTTACTAAAGTTTTTCATGAAAAACCTATTGTAATGACTGCCGGATTCCATTATGTTACAGTTGTAGATGAATTAGGAAATGAAATTAGACGAAGAGTTGAGGTAGTGCGGGAATAAATAGGATTAAAACATTCTTAAACGACCATAAACATTTTTGTTATTGGTAAATCTAAAAGTGATTCCAAAAGTAAAACCTTTAATTACAGGGTTTTTTTCTTTGTCAAAAGGAGCTGAATATCCAAAGCCTAAATCAATCATATTTAAAAAAGTAAGACCAGCCAATGCGTAAGCACTTTTATCTGATCCACCAGCTTTTATAAAAATAGATTTCTGAATGTTATAAGATAAATGTATATCTGGCAAACCGTAATATTTGCCGTCATAACTTGTAATTCCGTATCCCAAGCCTAGAAAAAGTTTGTTTTCTTCTTTGCAATCTAAACAAAATTCTAATCCGCCAGTAAATTGACTTTTAGTTGCAATCGAATAGCCAAGATAAAGGATTGGCCATTGAGGAATTTTAAACCCTGATGCATTGTTGTTTGGTTTGTAATTGAATTCTCTGGTATCGGATTTGTTGTCGTTTTCATCATACCATTTTGCATTGCCAACTAAGTATTCGCCTTCAGAGTCTTTGGAATATCCTTGAAATTGTATTTTGTTGCTTTTTAAATAGTAATCATTAATTACATAAAGCGAGTCAGTATTTGTTATTTTGTAGCCAACTGCACTTTTTGTTTTTATTTTTATCGGTTTGATTCTGTAATAAATAGCAGCTTCTTTGTTGGATTTTTTCCAATTCGAATCAAAAAAGATAGTGTCATTTTGAGCTGATATTTTGGATGTGAATAAAACAAAAATGATTAGAAGATGGTATATGTTTATCTTCTTTGAGGAAATATATAAGTGTTTTGTTGAAAGCATTTTCAGTTGATTTTATTATTTTAAATCGAATCAAATATAAGAAAACACTTTAACTTGCTGGGTTTGTTAACTGTTTTTTGGTTTAATTTATAAGCACAAAAAAACCGCCAGTCTCCCGATAGTTATCGGGACGAAAGGCGGTTTCTTGTTTTATTCTTTAATAACATTTCCATCTTTATCATAGAAATGATATTCTAAATACGTGTAAGCGTCACGAGGTATGATTTTTACCCATTTTTTATGTTCAAAAAACCATTTTGAACGTATTGATGGAAAACCTTTACTGAGGTATGCAGCCACAAATGGATGTGTGTTAAGCACAACTTTTTTGTGGGTTTTTAAAAGTCTGTCTAAATCAGATGATATTTTATCAATGATTAAAATTGGCGCTTCAATTTCGCCATTTTCATTGTTAGGATCTTCTTCTCTAGTTTTAATGTTTACTTCGGGTCTTACTCTTTGTCTTGTAATCTGGACTAATCCAAATTTGCTAGGCGGTAAGATTTTATGTTTTGCTTTATCGTCGCTCATTTCTTCTCGCAAGAAGTCGAACAAGACTTTCCTATTTTCAGGATTAGACATATCAATAAAATCAACTACGATTATTCCACCCATATCGCGCAAACGTAATTGTCTGGCAATTTCAGCGGCGGCAATCATATTAACTTCCATGGCTGTGTCTTCTTGATTAGTGGCCTTATTAGAACGGTTTCCGCTATTTACGTCTATAACGTGTAAAGCTTCAGTGTGTTCGATAATAAGATAAGCCCCTTTGCTCATGGAAACGGTTCTGCCAAATGAAGTTTTGATTTGTCTCTCTATATTATATTTCTCGAAAATTGGAGTATCATTTGATTGATAAAACTTAACAATCGATTGTTTTGAAGGTGCAATTTCTTGCAGATAATCCTTCGTTTGATGGTACAACTCTTCATCATCAATTTGAATACCACTAAAGGTATCATTAAATACATCTCTTAATATTGAAGAAGCTCTATTGAGTTCTCCTAATACCTTGGATGGATGATGAGCAGTTGGTAATTTTTTACACATTGCAGTCCATCTGCTAAGCAGGTTCTGCAAATCTTTTTCTAATTCGGCTACGTTTTTGCCTTCGGCTACTGTACGAACAATAACACCAAATCCTTTAGGTTTGATCGATAATACAAGTTTTTTTAAGCGATCCTTTTCTTTTTTATCTTCTATTTTTTGTGAAATAGAGACACGGTCAGAAAAAGGAACTAAAACAATAAAACGTCCAGCCAAAGATAGTTCTGCACTAATTCTTGGACCTTTAGTAGATATTGGTTCTTTTACGACTTGTACTAAAACAGATTGATTAGCACTTAAAATATCAGTAATGGTGCCGTCTTTATCAATCTCTTTTTCAAACTGAAAGGTTTTTAGGGAGAAATCTTTTAATTTACCTGCGCTTACAAGTTTTATGAATTTCAGTTGGGAAGCTAAGTTAGGTCCTAAATCGTGATAATGTAAAAAGGCATCTTTTTCGAAGCCTACATTTACAAAAGCAGCATTAAGTCCAGCAACGGGTTTTCGTATTTTGGCTATAAAAATATCACCAACTTGAAAATTGCTTTTCTCTTCTTCCTTGTGTAATTCAATTAGTTTTCCATCTTTTAATAAGGCAAAATCTACGAAATCAGAACTTGATCTAATGATTAATTCTTTATTCATTTGTAAATTTTTATCCGAACTTTTTAGTTTTCAATTAACAGTTTTCAGTTCATAGTTTTTGCAACTCTTAAACTCATAACGTATAACTCATAACTGAATTGTTAGGATGGATTAAACAATATTTTTTAACAGGTATTGAACCCGGGAGGGAAACTTAAATCTCAATTTTAAAACTCCAAATTCCAATAGAATCAAGATTAATTTCTCAATTTTTGGATTTTGGATTTTAATTTTTGGAATTTTTGAAATTTCCCAAATTTCAATGAACG
The DNA here is from genome assembly GCF_002156885.1 of Flavobacterium sp. AJR. Taxonomy (NCBI): domain Bacteria; kingdom Pseudomonadati; phylum Bacteroidota; class Flavobacteriia; order Flavobacteriales; family Flavobacteriaceae; genus Flavobacterium; species Flavobacterium sp. AJR. Next base: position 83,680 of record NZ_NCWQ01000002.1, read on the forward strand.
TTTAAAAAGAAAAAAGTAGTTTAAAACTACTTTTTCTTCTTGTGGCGGTTAGCTCTCGCTCTTTTTTTACGTTTGTGCGTTGCTACCTTATGTCTCTTTCTTTTTTTACCACTTGGCATATCTTATCGATTTTATGATTAATTAATAGTATTATTTTGCTTCGTTATTGATTTTTACTCCTTCTACAAAAACTTTTGCAGGTTTAAACGCAGGAATGTTGTGTGCTGGAATTTTAATAGTGGTGTTTTTAGAAATGTTTCTTCCAGTTTTTTCAGCTCTGGTTTTTACAATAAAACTACCAAACCCTCTTAAATAAACATTGTCTCCAGTTTCTAATGAAGTTTTTACTTCATTCATAAAAGTCTCTACAGTTGCTTGAACGTCACCTTTTTCAAGACCTAATTTTTCTGAAATTTTCGCTACGATATCTGCTTTCGTCATTTTCTTTCCTATTTATAATGGTATACTATTTTTTGAGTTTGCAAATATAGGAATTAAAAAAACAAATATTCAAGCTAATTCGTTAAATTTTAATTACATAAACTTTTACTTTTGTTGTCTAATATTTAATGATGAGTTTTTCTAAACAATTGATAAAATGGTATTTACAAAATAAACGCGATTTACCATGGCGTAATACCACTGATTCTTACCCCATTTGGCTATCAGAAATAATGCTTCAACAGACAAGAGTAGCCCAAGGAATGCCTTATTTTTTGTCTTTTACAAAAGCATTTCCTACTGTTTTTGATTTGGCTAAAGCCGATGAAGAGCAAGTTTTGAAACTTTGGCAGGGATTAGGGTACTATTCTCGTGCAAGAAATTTACATCAAACAGCACAATTTATCGCTAATGAATTAAATGGAATCTTCCCTGGGAGCTATAATGATTTATTAAAACTAAAAGGAGTAGGGGAATATACGGCAGCGGCAATTGCATCATTTTCTTATAATGAAGCTGTTCCTGTTGTCGACGGAAATGTATTTCGAGTTTTATCACGTTACTTCGATATAGAAACTGATATTGCGGCAGCTTCGGCTAGAAAAGAATTTGCAGCTCTGGCATATGAACTAATGCCTAAAGATAATCCTGCAATTTTTAATCAGGCTATAATGGAGTTTGGTGCATTACAATGTGTGCCTAAAAGTCCGGATTGCTCCATTTGTATTTTTGATGATAGCTGCGTGGCTTTGCAAAAGAAGAAAGTAAGTGAGTTGCCAGTAAAATCTAAAAAACTAAAAGTAACTAATAGATATTTTAATTATCTGGTTGTGGAGGATGAATTGGGTAATACGGTTTTGCAAAAACGAACTGCTAAAGGAATTTGGCATAATCTTTATGAGTTCCCGTTATTAGAAACGGATGCCGAAAAAGATTTTGATTTTGTTTCGATGCGTATCCAGGAGGACTTTTTCAGGGAGTATTCTATTATAGGTATAGAAGAGTGTAATCCGAAAAGTATAATTCATAAGTTGTCGCACCAGCATTTGTATATCAAATTTTGGAAGATAAAGTTAAAAGAGACGATTGTAAATGGGATTAATGCTCAGGATTTAAAAACATATCCATTTCCGATTGTGATTCATAATTTTATCGAATCAGAATAAATAAGTTTCTAAAAAAATGTATCTTTGATAGAAATACTATAATAAACCATGAACGGAACATTAAATAAAGTGATGTTAATAGGTCATTTAGGTGACGATGTAAAAATGCATTATTTTGATGGTGGAAATTGCATTGGGCGATTTCAATTAGCAACTAATGAGGTTTATATAAATAAAACGACCAATGAGAAAATCACTTCTACAGAGTGGCATAACTTGGTGGTACGGAATAAAGCCGCAGAAATCTGTGAAAAATATTTATCTAAAGGAGATAAAATTTATATCGAAGGTCGAATAAAATCCCGTCAATGGCAAGCCGAAGATGGTTCGACAAAGCATACAACCGAGATTCAGGTAACTGAGTTCACTTTCTTAACTACTAAAAAAGAGACAGAGAACCAGAAACAAAATCCTCCTTCAGAATCATCAAAAAACACTAACTTTGATGCTTCAAATGATGGCTTACCTATAAATGATTTGCCATTTTGATTGTTTAACTAATTCTTTTTAATTTGGACCCAGAGCCCAGTTTATACGTTGCAAGCGCCTTAGATACCAACCTGATTGTTGGTTTTGTTGGAATTTTTATTTTACTTTTTTGTTCGGCCATTGTTTCTGGTGCCGAAGTAGCACTTTTTTCGCTGTCTCAAAAAGAGATAGACGAAGCATTACAAGAAAACGTGTCCAAAGGAAGAATCATTTCTAATCTTTTGGATAAACCCAAAAAACTTTTAGCGACATTGCTCGTAGCCAATAACTTTATTAACATTGGAGTTGTTATTTTATTCTCTTTTGTAGGTAGAGATATTTTTGACGCAGTTATTTCTCCGGTTTTAAAATTTATTCTAGAGGTAATCCTGGTTACATCTTTAATATTGTTGTTTGGCGAGATTTTGCCTAAGGTATATGCGAGTCGTAACAATCTTAAATTTGCACAACGAGTTGCGTACCCAATAGCAATATTGGATAAATTGCTTTCTCCGGTAAGTTTGCCAATGCGTTCTGCAACTATTTATTTGCATAACAAATTAGGGAAACAAAAAACTAGTTTTTCGGTAGGTCAGTTGTCTCAGGCATTAGAGCTTACGGATTCGGATGATACTTCGACAGAAGAACAAAAAATATTAGAAGGAATTGTTTCTTTCGGAAATACCGATACAAAACAAGTAATGAGTCCTAGAATTGATATTTTTGCATTAGAAATTTCAGAACCTTTTGCGGCTATCTATCCTAAAATAATTGAAAAAGGATATTCTAGAATTCCAGTTTATCGTGATAATATTGACCAGATTGAAGGAGTTTTGTTTGTTAAAGACTTACTTCCTTATATAGATAATAAAGATTTTGATTGGGTTACGCTTATACGAGAACCGTTTTTTGTGCCAGAAAATAAAAAGTTAGATAACTTATTAAAAGATTTTCAGAGTATGAAAAGCCATTTAGCAATTGTTGTTGATGAGTATGGTGGAACTTCGGGATTGGTTTCTTTAGAAGATGTAATCGAAGAGATAGTAGGAGATATTAGTGATGAATTTGATGATGAACATATTAATTTCTCTCAGATAGATGATAAGAATTACTTGTTTGAAGGAAAAATAAATTTAAAAGATTTTTACAGAATCATTGATGTTAATGAGGATTTGTTTGAGATACAAAAAGGAGAAGCTGAAACATTAGGTGGTTTTATTTTGGAGATTATAGGGAACTTTCCTAAGAAGAATCAAAAAATCACTTTCCAGAACTGTACTTTTACAATAGAAGCTGTGGACAGCAAAAGAATAAAACAAATAAAAGTAACAATAGAATAATAAAATGCTTAAAAAATCAATTGCCATAATCGTACTTTTTATAATGACGATAACTGTATTTAGTTGTAAAGACGATGTTGTGCCTAAACCAGCGAGTTATTTAAGGTTGGACTATGCTGAAGCTAAATATGTGAATTTTGAAAACCAATGTCCATTTGCTTTTGAAATGAATGCAGAAGCTGTTATAAAAGGGGAAAAGGATTGTGGATTCACGATTTCATACCCAAAAATGAAAGCAACTATTTATCTTACGTATAAACCAGTAAATGGTGATATTAATAAATTATTGAAAGATGCTCAAAAGTTAACGTATGAGCATGTTATAAAAGCCGATGATATATTAGAACAGCCTTATTTAAATCCTGATAAAAAATTATACGGTATGTTTTATCAAGTTGATGGAAACGCGGCTACAAACTCTCAATTTTACATCACAGATAGCATTAAGCACTTTGTAACAGGTTCGGTTTACTTTTATGCTAAGCCTAATTTTGATTCGATAATGCCAGCTGCGAGTTATATTAAAAACGATATGCAGCATTTAATGGAAACCATTAAGTGGAAGTAGAGAAAAATAGAACTAAAAAAAAGAGCATTCGTTATGAATGCTCTTTCTTTTTGTGGTAAAAAATCGTTGGAATTACGATTTCATATTCGAAACTTTATATGTTTTTCCGTCTCCAGTAGCCTGAACTATTTTAGTTAAGTTTTCTGGGTTTTGAATAGTTTTGTCAAAAGTTACAGTAGCAGTTTTTTTGTCAAAATCTACTTTTGCTTCTTGTACGCCATCTAAGTCAGATAATTCGCTTTCGATAGTTTTAGCGCATCCCATTGCACAAGTCATTCCTTCGATATTAAAACTTGCAGTTTGCACGTTTTGAGCAGCAATTTCTTTATGTACTTTTGGAGCAGCTGCTTCAGTTGTAGCTACTGGCTTAATTTCTTCTGTTTCATTCTTTTTGCAGCTTATAAACAAAAGGCTTGCAATTGCTAAAGCTGCGATTGATTTTACGATTTTCATATTGTTTTGTTTTAATAGTTTACAACAGGATTTGTTTGCAAAATTAATAAAAAACGAGTGAGGAATTCATAAATTTATTACAATTTTGCAGTAAAACAACTATTATGGATTCAAGACAATTGAAGTGGGTTTACTTAACAGTATTGGCCTTGGTTTGGGGAAGTTCTTTTATATTGATAAAAAAGGGACTTGTTGGTTTAACCGCAATTCAATTGGGTTCATTGCGAATTATTTTTGCATCCTTATTTTTGTTTTTGGTTGGTTTTAAGAGTCTGGCTAAAATTCCGCTAGGACAATGGAAGTATATTGCATTGACTTCTGTTTTTGGAACTTTTACGCCTGCTTATCTTTTTGCCATTGCCGAAACTGAAATTGATAGCTCGATTACGGCAATATTAAATTCGCTTACACCATTAAATACATTGGTAATTGGAGCTGTTATTTTTGGAATTCAGTTTCAGAGGCGACAAATCTTTGGTGTTTTTATTGGTTTAATAGGATGTTTGCTTTTGGTTTTTAATGGAGCAATGAGTCATCCAGAACAAAATTATTATTATGCTATTTTAGTTGTGATAGCTTCCCTTTGTTATGCAATAAATGTAAACTTGATTAAGAGGTATTTGTCTGATTTAAGTTCGCTGAGTATTACTACAGGAAACTTTGCAGTACTATTGATTCCTGCAATTGTAATTTTGAGTTTTACAGGCTTTGGTGAAGTAATGTATGATGATAAAGTACAGAATTCAATTTTGTATATAATTATCCTTGGAGTAGTAGGAACAGGAATTGCGAATGTTTTGTTTTTTAAATTGATACAAATGTCATCGCCAGTATTTGCAACTTCAGTAACGTATTTAATTCCTATAGTAGCTTTCTTTTTGGGATTTCTGGATAATGAATTACTTACACCAATTCAGCTTTTGGGCGCATTTATTGTTTTAATAGGAGTTTATTTGTCGGCTAAAAAATGATTTTAGTTTGTAAAAAGTAAGATGTTTTTGTGAAAAGTAATATGTAAAGTTGATTTGAAACGTGTGTCAGACTGAGCGTAGTCGAAGGGCGCTAAGGGCTTCAGTTATGCTCAGCCTCACAAAAAAACTGCATAAAAAAAAGCTTTGTCAAAGTGTAAACTTTGACAAAGCCTTTAAAATCTTAGAGCCTTAGCAACTCAGAATCTTAGAAACCTTTGTCACTTTGAGCCTCTGCGCCTTTGAACCTTCTAAAGAAAATCAGCATCAGAAACTCCTTCGTTGATTTTTACTTCAGACATTTTGATGTTCAATTCAAAACCTACATTTTGAACGATATTAAAAGGAACTTTAACTCCTTTTACTTCTTTATAATCGCCAAAATTGGTGGTTTGTGTAACGGTCTGCCCAGCTTGTTCTGCTATTTTAGATTCAGCAACTTTTAATCCTGATTTTGTATCATAGAAATAAGTTGTTTTACCGTCTTTTATCGCATAAGCATCGCTGTTATTAATAGGCTCGATATGATCTATTGTTAATCCTTCTTTTTTAGAAAGTTGTAATTCTTCAAACGGAACTGCACTAGCTTTCATGTCTGTAAGATCTTTTCCTTCAAGATTTTTTCGTTGTCCTTGTTGCTCGATGTAAGCTCCTTTTTCGTTAACAACTTGCTTCATTAAATTCATAGGTCCCATAGCAAGCGAAACCATCATTTTGCCTTTTGCATCCATCTTAGAAGTGAAGCTTAAAGGAGAAGGAGCCTGAGGAATTGTAGTTGATCCTAGCATTGCAATTGTTTTTACAGAGGCAACGGCTTTTTCTCCACCAATAGCTTTTATGTAATCACTAAAAACAGTTTTAGCAGTTACTCCGGCAGGAACTTCTTTCTTTAATACTGGTTTTTCTACAGGATTAGCATATTTATCAAAATAGCTGATAGGAATATTTAGTTTTTCTAAGCCAGGAATAACCTCAGAGCCTTTTCCTGTAATTACAATTCTCATATTGTCAATTAAGAAATATTTGTTGGCTACTCGAAGTACTTCATCAGCAGTTACATTATTGATGTTTTGGATGTATTTCTCATAAAAATCTGCAGGAAGATTTTCTGTTTCGATATTCAATGCATATCTGGCAACAGCTTGTGGTTTTTCGACTTGCATTACAAATCTACCAATATATCCAGCTTTAACAGTTTTTAGGATTTCATCTGAAACTTTTTCAGCTCGGATTCTTTTTATCTCTTTTACAAATTCAGTTACGGCACTATCAGTTACGGCGTTTCTAACTGCAGAAGCAGCTTTAAATTTAGTTGTATATTTTCCGCTGCCTAAGCCTGAGCTAGCACCATAAGTCCATCCGTGAGCTTCACGTAAATTCATGTTTAAGTAGCTGTTAAAGTCACCGCCTAAAATTTGATTTGCTATTACTGCTGGGAAAAAGTCAGGATCACCCATTTTTAAATTTACAGTATTCACTAATGCTATTTCTGATTGTACCGCATTTGGAACATCAATAAAATTAATTTGAAGATTAGAAACGTTTACAGGATTAGGATAGGTTTCTTTTGGTTGTGTTCTTTTCTCCCATTTTCCAAAAAGCTTTTCTACAGCGGCTTTAGTTTCTTTGAATTTTATATCTCCAATAACTACCAAATAAGCGTTTTCGGGAACAAAGTGATTTCTGTAATTAGTTTCAACGTCAGCAAGAGTTACATTTTTTATAGTTTGCTCGGTAATAAATTCTCCCGAAGGATGATTTTTTCCAAATGCTAATGCATCAACAACTCTACCTTCGATTGCAGGAACGCTTTTTTCATCGGCTTTAAGGCCTTCTAATATTTTTGCTTTTTCCTTATCAAATTCCGCTTGGGTAAAATTAGGTTGTAATGCACCTTCAGCTAAAAGCTCAAGGATTCTCTCTGAATATTTAGAAAGTGAACTAGCAAAAGCACCTTGTGAACTAAAGTTGATGCTTGCTCCGTAAAAATCTATTTCTTCGTTAAAAGCTTCTTTGGTTGTTTTTTTGGTTCCGTTACCAATTAAGCTACTTGTTAGTTCATCTACTCCTTTTTTGTTTCCTTCTACAAATGGAGCGTTGTCTAGTGTTAAATTAAAACTCACTCTTGGTAGTTTGTGATTTTCGACAACTAAAACTTTCATACCATTTGCTAAAACAAAGGTTTGTGGTTTTTTTATGTTTACTACGGGTGAGTTTCCTGGTTTTGGTTGCGGGCGATCTTGTGCTTGCATAATTCCTGTTACGAATAAAAGGATTAAAATAATTTGTCTTTTTTTCATGATTCTAAGAGTCTTAATTTTGTGCCTTTGTGCTAGGAACGTAGTCTAAAATTAAACGTTGATTAGGATTCAGATATTTTTTTGCAACATCTCTAATTTCTTCTCTGGTGATAGAGTGATAGAGGTCGATTTCGGTATTTATAAGATTTACATCACCATAAAGTAGGTAATAACTAGCTAAATTTTCGGCAATTCCTTCTACGCTTGAGTTAGAGTTAACATAATTATTGTCGAACTTGTTTTGTAGTTTTTCGTAATCTTTCTCAGAAATTAAGTTGGTTTGAAGTTTTACAATTTCTTCATCAATTTCTTTTAATAAATCAGCAGATGTGTAAGGATTCATAGGTAATCCGTATAAAATGTACATACCATAATCTTCCTGGCTAAAACCAACTGCACCAATTTGTAAAGCCATTTTTTTATCGTCAACTATTTTCTTGTATAGTTTTGAGCTTTTTCCATCACTTAAATAAGAAGATATTAAATCTAGAACTCTTGCATCTCTGGTTTTCATAGATGGAGTTCTGTAAGACGCAATCAACATCGGAATTTGGATGTTAGGATCTTCGTAAGTTGCTTTGATAGGTTGAGTTATTGGCTCTTCTGTGTAAGTTTGTTTTTGTAATGATTGTCCTTTTGGGATTGGTCCAAAATATTTTTGAACCCACTCTTTTGTTTTGGCTTTGTCAAAATCTCCAGCAATTACTAAAACGGCATTGTTTGGAGTATAGAATTTTTTGTTGAAAGCTTTAAATTCTTCAAGAGTTGCGGCATCTAAATCTTTCATGGAGCCAATTGTTGTCCAGCGATAAGGATGATTTTTGAACATGTTTTTCTTTACCTCTGGAAGAATATTTCCGTAAGGTTGGTTGTCATAACGGGTTCTTTTCTCTTCTTTAACAACTTCATTTTGGGTATCAACCCCAATTTTGTTTATTACAGGATGCATTAATCTTTCAGATTCCATCCATATTGCTAATTCAAGATTGTTAGAAGGGAAAACTTCATAATAATACGTTCTGTCGTCTGAAGTGTTGGCATTATTGGTTCCACCATTGGCGGTTACAATTTTCATCCATTCACCGCGTTTTATATTTTCGGTTCCTTCAAATAATAGGTGTTCAAAAAAGTGTGCAAAACCTGTTCTGTCCGGAGTTTCGTCTTTTGATCCTACATGATACATTACTGAGGTTATGACAACTGGTGCAGAAGGATCATTGTGTAGAATAACGTGCATGCCGTTATCTAAATCGTATTCTTCAAAAGCTACTTTTTGAGCCGAAGCTACTCCACCTAACATAAGTGCTGCGCTTAGCATAATTAATGGTTTTTTCATAGAGGTTAATAATTTTTTCAATTACAATTAATTAGTAATGATTAATTAAAATAGTTACACCAAAAATAACTTTTTTTAATTAGGATTTAGAAAATGGCTTATCTTTTGATGAATGTTTAACAGTATTTTACTACAATAGTGATTTTTAACTATTTGAAAAGTCTTGAAAAACAGGAATTAAAGAACATAGAATAATTTTACTTTAAGAAATTGCACAGTAAATTATTAATTGTATATTTGCAACCTTAAAAATCAATAAATCAATTTGGTATGTATGCAATCGTAGAGATAGCAGGGCAACAATTTAAAGTAAGCAAAGACTTAAAGGTTTTCGTTCACAGATTAGCTAATGAAGAAGGTTCAAAAGTTTCTTTTGACAAAGTTCTTTTATTAGATGATAATGGGAATGTAACTTTAGGCGCCCCAGCTATAGAAGGTGCTTCAGTAGAAGCTAAAGTGTTACAACACTTAAAAGGAGACAAAGTAATCGTTTTCAAAAAGAAAAGAAGAAAAGGTTACAAAAAGAGAAATGGTCACAGACAATATCTTACTCAAATTGTAATTGAAGGTATTACTGCAGCAGGAGGAACTAAAAAAGCAGCGGCTAAAAAAGCGGTTGTAGCAGAAGAAGTAGCTACTGAAGAAGTAGAAGCTCCTAAAGCGAAAAAAGCAGCTCCAAAAGCAAAAAAAGAAGCTACTAAAGAATAATAACAATATTTAAACTCATACGTCATGGCTCACAAGAAAGGTGTCGGTAGTTCGAAGAATGGTAGAGAATCAGAATCAAAACGTTTAGGCGTTAAGATTTTTGGAGGTCAAGCTGCTATTGCTGGGAACATCATCGTTAGACAAAGAGGTTCAAAACATAATCCAGGTGAAAACGTTTACATTAGTAAAGATCACACTCTACACGCAAGAGTAGATGGAGTTGTAAAGTTCCAAAAGAAAAGAGATAATAAATCATACGTTTCTATACTTCCATTCGAAGCATAATAACTAAGATTCTATATTATTATAAAACCCGTTTGCCAAGGCAAACGGGTTTTTCGTTTTTAGGCTGTTGCTTATAATCAATTTGTGATTTGTGTCTCCTTAATTTAGGTTTTAAGATTTACTAAATTAATGCGAAAATCTACGAAATTGCATTCTTAAAGTTTTTTGTCCTGGTTCTGGATAGTTTTATTATTACTACTTTTGATTAGATAAATCTATTTTAGTTTTGAAAAGAATATTATTACTTCTATTATTTTTTTGTGTTACTGTGTATGCGAAAACTGTATCTGGTCATATTGCAAATCAAATTGTATCACTTGATGAATCACAAAAAAGAATTTTATATGAATTTGCTATTTTACAGAAAAATGGTTCTGATGCCAATGTGTATTGGGAAAAATACAAAAGTCAGTTTCCTGCCATAAATGATAGTATAAGAGATGAGTTGGCTAATGAAATATTTGTTAATTCTCATGTTTTATATACTCCAATAAAAAACTCTGCTATCGAATTATGGATGCAAGCACAATCATTTACGAATTGGATGTTGTACTTAGCGGCATTTATTGCGGTGTGTGCAGTAATAGGTTTGTTGCGTAATTATTGGGGAGCTATTATCAGAATGCTTATAAAGCAATTTGAACCTTTGTTTAAAGTGTTGTTTTCGGAAGTTATACTAACGTATGAATTACTATTGATTGGTGCAGTTTGTGTTGTTCTGGGATGTAGTGTAGAAGATATGGTACTGCGTACGGTTATTATTCATGTTGGTTTCTTTTTATTATGGAGTCAATCTACGGCATTATTTACTAAAAAGTATCTTGTTCGTGGATACATCTATAAAATAAAAAGTAATTTTTGGGAACAAGACAGGTGGGAAGTGGTAAAAACAATTTGCCTTCCTGCTATTATTGTTACGGTTGCTATTTTGTATGTATTGTATAAAGTACCCGAGGATGTGTTTTATAATTATGAAGTTGTTGTGTCTGGTCTTGCTGCAATTTATGCTTTCCCTGTTTGGAGATTGCTGGAAAAATATATGTATCCTGTTTTAATACCTTATAAAGATGTTTATATAGAAAGAAGTATTTATTCTCTTGCAACTTGTACGGTTTTGGCTTTGTTTATAGATGTCGTGTTTTTGTGGCAATCAAGCGCTGCGTTATCGTATATTATAATTGCATTGACTTCGCTGTTGGTTCTGTCGTTTTTAATTTTATCTGTAAAGGTTAATTACAGCCATAATTATAAAAATTATTTTTACTTGCAATTTGTCACAGTTCTTTTCTTTTTATCTGTTTTGTTTTATGGTTTTAGTATTAAATCGGGTGAAATGATTTGGGTATCATTAGTTGGAACATGCATTTTTATTGTTATTAAATATTGGGAGATTCCGACATTTTACTTTAGTTGGAAAAGAAGAAACGGATCATGGGCTTGGGGATTTCTCGGGATGGCAGCTTTATTGTGGTTACTAGCTAAGGGGATTTTGTATGTTTCGAAAGTCTTGTATGTATAAGTTTGGACAGATCGAAGAATTTTTGACTAGATAAAATACAGCTTTGATTTTGAGATGGAATAAATTAAAAATAATATAATTTAAGTGATGGATAAGATTGTGATTAGATTAGCAAACAAGGATGAAATAGATTGGATAAATTCTAAATATTCTGAAATTGATTTTGTGCATTCAAATTTTGAAAATGAAATCATTGCTATAGCAGAAATGGGTGATACAAAATGTGGCCTGGGAAGAATTGTAAATGTAGATGATGCTAATTGTGAACTTGGAGGAATGTTTGTTTTTGAAGAGTTTAGGGGACTTAAAATCGCAGAAAAAATTATTGAATTTCTTATTGATAAGAATCAAAATAAAGATAAAAACACTTGGTGTTTGCCATTTGAAAAGCTAAGCAATTTCTATAATAAATTCGGATTTGAAGATAATAATAGAAAAAATAGAGAAGTTCCTAAAGCTGTTATAGAAAAACATATCTGGTGTAATTCTAATTATGATGACAAAGTTCTTTTATTGGTAAAATAGATATTGATTGAAAGAAGATTATTTATTTTCTATAGTCGATAAGATAAAATTGATTCTTTCCTTTGTTCCTAATTTTGGGACTTCTATTAATTGGTAACCACAACCATTATAGGTGTTTTTTATTGCTTTATAGGTGTCTATTGCTTCTTGAAAAGATTGTTTGCGTTCGGTATCTGTTAGGTAAATTTCTTCCCAAGGAGGCAGGATAAATACAATCGGATTATAGCGGTATTTTTTAACAGCCTCTATGAGTTCTGGAGGAGGTTTTAAACCAATTAAATTTGTGTACGCTAAAGTGTCTGGAATTCCTCGGTCAAAAAAGGTGATTAAAGCATTGTCTTTGTTTTTTATATAGGTTTCAATCGAGTATTCCAGCATTAATAATGTAAATTTTTCTTTGTCTGCCCAAGGCAAAGCATTTCCATTTGATTGTACTTGTTCCTTAATTATTTCACGAGCCACTTCGTCTACACAATTATGGTCTCTTCTTTTTAATTCTTCGATAATTGTTGTTTTGCCGCATCCGGGACCTCCAGTAATGGCAAATAAATAGATTGATTTATTCATTTTAATTTATTGGTCTCTAATATAGTTTAACACTATGTGCTTTAGTGCATTTTGCTTTAGCTTCTAAAAAATATTTTAGCCACAAATTGCACAAATTTCCACAAATTAATTAGCGCTAATTTGTGTAATTTGCGGTTAATAAATAAGTATTGTAGCCTTGCAGACTTTCAGTCTGCCAACCAAATCTATGAACTTTTAGTCCATAGTGGTTTAATTAATTGTTGTAAAAGTTCTTCTAGGTTGTATGTATTAATTTGAATTACTTGTGATAAAGATATTTCATATATTCGCTGATAGTAGAGTTCTGTTTATGGTTTTTAGTAGTCTAAAAGCCGAAATGATAAAATTCTTTTTTAATGTTGTTGATGTATAAGTTAATGAGGTTTTTGTTAAAAAACACAATAAGAATGAAAATAAGAAATGTTGTAATATTTGTTTTTTTAATTTGCCTTTTTGCTTGTAAAAAAGATAGGGAGACTGTAGTTGATGATAATAAGAAATATGTAAAATTGTTATGGCGAAACAAGCCGTTTGATTGGACTCCGACAACATTAGTAGTAAAAAGTAAAATGTTGTATTTCGGAGATTTACATAGGAATTTCTATGCTGTAAATTTAGAAAATGCTAAAGTAAAATTGAAATTTAAATCGGACTATAATCCGTTTTATAAACCATTAATAGATGGTCAAGATTTGTTTTTAGCGGATTATAACGCTGAATTAAGTTGTTTTGATTCTTTAGGAAAGTTAAAATGGCAAGTTAATGGCGAGATGAATTTAAGAAAGGATTTGGCTGAGAATGGCAACTATATTTATGGCTCAGTTCAAGGAAACGGATTTAGTAAACTAAATAAAAAAGATGGTAAAGTGGTTTGGTATTTGCCTAAAGATTCAAATATTACCGAAACAAACGAACCTGAATTTTTTGAAAATAGGGTATATTTAGGTTTGTCAGAACATGACGCTAAACTTTTAGCAATCGATAACAAAAGCGGAAAAAATATTTGGGAAAACAAATATAAAAAATATTCAAACTTAAACCAGATTAAAACAGAAAAAGGACTTTTAGTTTGTCTTAATAAAGATTTCAAACAAGGGGAAATTTTGATGTTGGATTATGAGACTGGAAACGAAATTTGGTCAGAATCTTTTAACTGCGATGTGTTTTATGAACCTTGCGTTGCTAACAAAAGTATAATTTTAAGTACGTATGATAGTAAAGTTGTTTCTGTGAATATTGAAAACGGAAAAACAAATTGGGTATTAGATTTAAAAAATGATCAAGTTGAAAGTAAGATTATAAGCTTTAAAGGGAATATTTATTTTGGAACTATGAATCGGAATTTATATTCTTTAAATATTAAAGCAGGGAAAATAAATTTTGTTCAACAATTTTATTACGGAATTTCAACACCAATTGTAGAAGATAATAAGATTTATTTTCCGACTGGAGGAAGTGAAATGTGGATATTAAAATAAAAAATTAAGATCGTAAAACGTTATTAATTTTTTAAGTGATTGTTTGTGAACCACTTTTTTAGAGGTTTAGAGAATAAAATAATGAAATAATACGGAGAAAATATTTCTATTTCTATTTAGAAAAAAGGGATGAATTGGAGTGATAATATTTCTTATATTCGCTCAAAAAAAGTTAAATTATTACGTAAAGGCATATTTAGATCGAGATAGTTTGGCTGTTTTGTGTGTTAATTATAAGAATATATATTTAAACCTTAATAATATAAATGGGTAAGATTGATTTATTAATTATTGTAACGATAGTTTCCTTGTTTATTTCATTATTTCTTGCATTTTTTTTGTTTGCAGTTAAGACAAATCATAAGATAAGTAATTATCTTTTTGCTACTTTTTTAATATTATCAGCGATAGATACCAGTCAAACTTTATTTAACTTAATAATTGATAGACCTTCAAATTTTGGAATGTTAAGAAGTTTATTTGTTTTCTTGCAAATTCCTGTTTTTTATCTATATGTGTTATCTGTTTGTTATTCAGATTTTAGGCTTAAGCCTAAACACTTATTGCATACGCTTCCATTTGTAATTGCAAATGCAATTTTGATACCTCGCTTTTATACAGTAGATGTTGCTTCTAAAATTAATTTTATTCAAAACTATAGAAGTATGGTTGAAATACAGTTCAATCATGTTCTTATTCATGTTCAGTTAATTGTATATATTATTGCTGTTTTTATGGTTTTAAGAAAAGCAAAAAAACTATATCTCGAAAATTGTGCAGGTACAAGTATTAGTTCTTATAATTGGCTATTTCAGTTTACAGTTGTATTGACTATTTTATATTCGGTTGCTCTTTTAAAAAATATCTTCAAGTTCTCTGATTATTTCTATATCTCTGACTGGATAAAAAGTGGTCTTCTCGTACTTCACTTATTTGTTGTTTGTTGGTACTTATTTAAAGCATTGAATAATCCTGGTTTATTCAGGAGTATTGATTCAAGATTAAAACTGGTTTCGGATATTGTTTTAGAAGAAAAAAATAATGCACAATTAGCTGTAAGTGAAAAAGAATACAATGAAGATTTATTAAAATTGCAGCAATATATGGCCGAAGAAAAGCCGTTTCTAAATCCCTCCTTAACAATTCAGGATGTTTCTAAGGGTATTGCAATTCCTGTTAGGGATCTCTCACTTTTAATTAATCATAAATTAGAACAGCATTTTTACGATTTCATTAATACCTATCGGATAGAGAGTGCTATGGATATTTTAAAAGATGTTACAAAAAGTAAGGTCACCGTTCTAGAAATTTTGTATGATGTAGGTTTTAATTCTAAATCTTCTTTTAATACAGCTTTTAAAAAACATACAGGTTTTACGCCTACAGATTATCGCAAAGCATTGTAATTTAGTTGTTTGTAATTATTCGTACGCGTAGTTTTAATTATTCGTACTTATTTTTAGAAACAAATGTGTCCGACTATTTTTATTCGGTCGCATAGCGTTAATTTCCACCACATCTTTGTATCGAAATAAATTTTTAACCAAAAATCACGATACAATGAAAACTACTATTTACTTCCTAATTCTTATAGTAACAATTTTAAATTGTCAAATAAGTAACTGTCAAACAAACAAGAAAGTATTATCTAAACAAAAAGATTATAGTTTTCTGACAGATAGTTTGAATATTAATCCGCAACTGGAAAAATATAAACTTGCGGGATTTAGTCTTGTTGTTTTTGAGAACTACGAGATTGTATATACAAATGAATTTGGTGTTAAATCAATAAACTCTCAGGAGAAAATAGATAAAAACACTGCTTTTTCTACCGCTTCAATTTCAAAACCAATTACAGCGCTTCTTTGTTTTATACTTGAAGAAAAAGGATTGATTAAGCTAGATGATCCAATAGATGGTTATTTAAAACGCTGGCATTTGCCAAAAAGTAAGTTTACTGAGAATAACAGTCCAACCTGGAGACAATTTCTTAATCATACGGCTGGTACTACACAAAGTGGATTTGCAGATTACTATGAAGGTGATACAATCCCAACAATAAAACAAAGTCTTTTAGGGAAGATTCCCCGATATGATAAAGAAATTGATTTCTTGTTTACGCCAGGGACAGGTTGGGCATATAGTGGTGGTGGTTATGTAATTGTTCAGATGGCATTAGAAGATACTTTTAATAAGCCTATTGCAGAACTTGCTGCAACATATATATTCTCTCCTCTTGGATTAAAAAATACTACAATGATACAGCCTGATGAAAAAGGATTCCCTACAAATGTAGCACTCGTTCACGATGAAAATGAAAAGGTTATTAGAACAGGTTTGCCAATCACTCCGCAAGTTGGAGCATCAGGAATGTGGTCTACGCCAACAGATTTGGCTAAACTTGCTATCGAGATGCAAAATGCGTTGCGAAATAAAAACAATAAAGTGATTTCTCATAATGTTGCAAAAAAAGTAACAGAAGTGACTGCTTTAAAAGATGCTGTTGGCGGCTGGAGTTACGGATGGCAAAAGTCTTTTGGTTATAATAACTATGATTGGTTTATATGTAATGGTTCTAATACAGGAGTGGGAGGTAGTGTTTTTGCTACGATGACAGATGGAAACGGCTTTGTATTTCTAACCAATGGTGAAAAAAAGAATCGTTTTCCTGTGATGGGGCAAACTCAAAGAAAGCTTCTGACTTTGATGAACTGGAATGGAAAAACATCTAATGAGGAAATTCAGGAAATGCCTTCAAGTCTAAAAGAAAAACTAATCGGAACTTATGATGATTTTCTTTATGCTCAGGGAGTGGAAACTAAAATTGTAGAAAAGAATAATCGCCTTTATGTTGAATCTTTGTTATTGGATCATTTTAAAGGAAAAAATGATAATGAGTTGGTATATCTTAAAAATGGACTATTTAAAATTATAGATTATCCTAACTTGTTAAAATTAGATTTCAGTGACGGAAAGCTTAGTTCTGTAACTTTAATAAGAGGTAATCTAACAAGCGAAGTACCTATAGTTGCTAAAGAAAAATAAATTTAGGATTGATTAAAGATTTTATTTTTACTTTTAGTTGTTGTTGAAAAAAACTCCATTAGAAATAATGGAGTTTTTGTGGTTTTAAAAGGTTTATTTTCCTTTTAATAATTTCTCTAAATATTCAATCTTTTCTTTTTCGGCTTGAACCAAACGTTCGTAAAGCTCAACAACTTTGTCAAGAGGATTGAAATTGGGCTGTATGTTAATTGCATTGATTGTTGAGCTATCATTACTGGTGAAAGTATTGTTAATAATATTTAATACTGTTTCATCACTATAATTTTTAATTGCATCGGCAGAAACTCCTAAAACTTTAGCAATTGCTTGTAGTTTATCTTCCTCTACAGTCTCACTTCCTTCAATATTAGATATAGATTGTTGGCTTACTCCAATTGCAGTAGCCAAAGCCTCTTGTTTCATACCGCGTAGCTCTCTTATTCGGCTAATGTTTCGGCCTATATGTTTTGGTTTTGTTGCTGTGCTCATAGTTCAAAGATATTTAAAATTCTTTTATAAAACTGGTTTTGGTAAAAAACAAGTATCACTTGGTAAGATACAATTGATAATGGTTCGATACAGTACTAAGTCATCTTTCTTTGCATGTAATAAACAAAAATAGAATTGTAAATAATTGTTTAACATGCAAAAATTAAAATTATGGAAGCGCAAAGAATTGAGAACTCTGAAGACTTTAAACAATTAATCGCTAGATATTTCACGACAATAAAACCTGCAAATGATAAAACGGATATTTATACTGCAGAAATCAGGGTTTCTAGTTACTGTGAGCTTTTATATATTATTTCTAATATGCTGAAATTATGCATTCTGGCATTGGATTATGAAGCGCCTGAAATGTGTATGACGCTTAAAGATTCTTCTGTCGATATTGCATTAATATTAAAAGTAGTTACGCAGTTGCTTCCTATGGAAGAAATCGAATTTCTGGATGAGATTAATAAAATGGTTATTACGGATTCGCTGCATTAAACCAAATGTGCTTTAAATTTAATAATGATAAAAACTTACGTTTTTAGATAACATAAAACACATTTGGTTTATTTTGTAATAAAAAAACTATATATTAGCAATTGAATTACTGTTTTAACAAAATGTTAGCCGTCTTAAAATTACAAGGACTAATAAAGCCTTTTTCTGCCTGCATAAAGTAAAGTGAAAAAGGTAATTTAAATGTTATGAATAATAAATTGCAAATAATTACACAAGCATTACTATGCTGTTTTCTTCTCATAGTATTCGGCTGTGAAACAGAACAGCTAGTAACTGATGAACAAACACCTCAGACGAAAAGTATTCAATCAGCTAAAACATGGTTTGATAAATATGAATCTAATGGTATTAATTATGAATTATTTCAGAATTTAGAATACAATTGGAATGAAGCAAAGAAGGCAAAATCAGAAGATGGCACAGAGACTATTATTGTACCTATTGTTGAATTAAAAGAAGATAGAGAAGAAATTTGGTCACAGAAATTATATCTTTATAAATTGGGTACAGGAGATTACAAAGTATTATTGTTTGAAATATATCCTGACAAAGATGTTCCTTCAGATAGTCAAACAATTGAGGGAGGAGATTTCAATGGTTACATGGCAGCATGGGATTTAAAAATGGGTTTTGTTAGAGCATCTAGATTTAAAAATAATCAAGTTATTGAAAATGGAATTGTAGCAGTGATTTCCATTGATAAAATGGCAACAAGCAAAGCTCCAGCTATTTCTCCATGTGTTGATGATATGTGTCAAGAAGGTCCTGGAGGTTTAGGTGATGGTAAAGCACCGCCTCCTCGTCCTCCGGTTCAATTAAGGCCTGTTGTTGTAACTGGTCCTAGTACTGGAGCTCCAGTGGTATATACCCCCCGTACTCCTGCGACTGGCGGTGGCGGAACAAGTCCAGGCGGTTTTACTTCACCTGGAGGAGGTAGTAGTGGTGGAGGCGTTACAGCCCCAACGCCTGTACAAATTATTGATGCGCTGACTGGAAAAGCAAAATGTATTTATGAAAAATTAAAAAGCTCTAGTAGTGGGTTTGAAAATGCAATTAAAAAATTTGATGGAGAATTTACACTATATGATTTAAAATTAACAATCAATAATAATCTAAGTTTAAATGTATATGGTGAAACTCAACCGCCTGTTAACTATGTTACCGAAATACAAATAAATAACAACTCCTTAAATAATCTATCTGATTTAGGTAAAGCAACAGTATTTGCTCATGAAATAATTCATGCTGAAATTTTCAGAAAAATGCTTATTGCTGCTCAAAAAGGGAGTTTAGATTCGAATAACATGACAGTTCAAGAACAAACAAATTATGTTAATTCATTAAAAAATAATTTCCCAGGTCTTTATGATTACTATTTCAAGAGATATAAACCCACATGGAATCATGAAATGATGGCAAGTCATTATAGAAGTGTAATTGCTGATATTATTCAACAATTTGATAATAAGAGACTACCTAGGTCTACTTATGAGGCTGTTACATGGGTAGGCTTAGGTAAATTGGATACGAATTTAACTACAATTGCTTGGGATAACTTATCAGAAACTGAAAAAGCTGTTATTAACAAGTTAATTAACGATAATTTTTATAACGGACCTTCAAACTGTAATTAATTATGAAAAATATAATCTATATAATACTACTTGTAACTTCATCTATAGTAACAGGACAGACAAAAGAAAGTGACTATTTTAGTTTCTACAAAGGAGGAAATAAGTACTTAAGACCAATTAAATATTTGCTTTTTGATAATGTAAATGGTAATGAAAAAAAAGAGAATGAAAATAAAATCTATTTTTATGTAGGTAATCAGACATTTATTTTTAATTCGAGTAAAGATGAAATAGATACTTGTGCAGTTAATTATTTAAAAAAAATAAAATTAGATTTCCCAGATGATTTACAAAAGGATGCTTATAAATACTACAAAGAAAAAAAACGGGAGGAAGAAAAAAAGATGAACTTAAAGAATCCTATCTTATTTCCTGTGAAGGATTTTAGTACATATTTTAAAATATATATTCTCGAAAAAATCGCAGATAATAAAGTTGTTAAATATGAAGTAAAGCAATCATGTTCAGAGTTTTAAAAACAACTCATTAATAGGTAATAAAAGTAGAACAATTTGAAATGTCAAATATATTTAGGACGAGACACTATGATAAAAGTAATTTAGTATTGCTCGCCAGTAGAGACTTGCGAACCGTTTTTACGCAGGATTTAATGATTTGTAAATAACACAGCCCCGAGAAATCTATTCTTTTAATTTTAAAAAGTTAATAAATTTGTAGTAATAATATTTCTTATGTTCGTTTAAAGAAAAG
Organism: Flavobacterium sp. AJR; assembly: GCF_002156885.1. Lineage (NCBI taxonomy): Bacteria > Pseudomonadati > Bacteroidota > Flavobacteriia > Flavobacteriales > Flavobacteriaceae > Flavobacterium > Flavobacterium sp. AJR. The sequence goes on from NZ_NCWQ01000002.1 coordinate 104,206, forward strand.
TCAACTTATTGCTTAAAGCTAACTAAAAAAAAGCTGAAATTGAGAAGCTTTCAAGCAGAATACCACTTTTAAGCAAAGCAGCGCCATGTTCTAACTAACATTATAAAATTATTTAAAGATGAAAATATTAACAATTGTGTTGTTTCTCCTTTTCTTTATTTCTCTAAATGCTCAAGAGAAAACAAAAGATACACTCTATTTTAAGTATGATAATAAGTATATAAATTTGTATACTGAAATCCCAGGTCATTTTTATTTAGATGATAGTAGTGGAGGTAGTAATGGGTCTTTTTTCTTTAAAAAAGGAGAAGTGAAAAGTGATCTAAGTCCTAAAAAGATTTTGTCACTTAAAAAGTTTATACGCTCTTCAGATTTTTATGATAAAAAGAAAAAATTGAATAATGAAAAGATTGCTGTTTTTTTTAGTAATTACGTTGTGTTTTTGGTTAAAAATATTGATAAAAAAGTAGAATATATTCAAGTCGAATCAGGCTTTGAGATAGAATGATAATATTTAACATGAAAGTTATTTTTTTGATATTCCTTACAATTGGGGCTTTATTGTGGATTTTTTCTGCTTTGTAGAATATAACTTTAATTTTTGTATTTCTAATACATTTTATATTGTAAGTTATTTTTACCCAGCCATACTAGTTTTAGCTAGTTGGTACATTTTTTTATTCTATAGAATTTATAAAGAGAAAAAATAGAAAGAAATAACTTTGTCAAAATTTTAGGTTTTGTCAAAATCCTGATGCTACTGATTTATAATCCGTGCCCACAACAGTAAAGTATTTTAAAACAACATACGAAACTTGTGGAAATCAACACAATACTATTGCTTTAATGTATCTAAATAGCATGAGAGAAGCTTTAAAAGAATTTCATAAAAATGTGTTTACTGATGACTATAATAAATACATTAATTATTATGGAGAGGTACCAAGTGATGTTTTTTATGAGGCGTTGGCTTGGGGAGGTTTAAGGGATAATAACGTAAAAGCTTGCCAGCAGAGTTTCACTTTTAAGTAAATTAGTTCCTTGTCCATAACAAAACAATTAAAGAAGGTTGTGGATTTAGGAAAATGTATTGGAATCTCAATATAATTTAAGTTATTGCCTTATAAAATTACTCAACTATGAAAAAATATATTTCACTTTTTATATTAATACTTTTTTCTATTTCTGGTCTAAAAGCAGAGGAAAGGAAAAAAGACACTCTTTTTTTAAAATTAGATGGTAAGTATGTTTATGAGTCCAAATATGATCCAAAGGAATATATTATTAAGGATAATAGTGATATAAAGAATGGTGCAATTTATTTTAAAGAATTTAAAATTATAAATAATATTAAACCTAAGAAAATTGTTTGCTTTAAAGAATTTGCTCAATCTTCAAAATTGTATAATGAGAATGATAAAAAAAGACTGAGCGAACTTAAAGTTATGAATTTGTTTGATAGTTACACCGTAATCCTTGTAAACAAAAAAAATAAAAAAGAAGAATATATCCAAGTAGGACCTGTTTATGTAACAGAATAAAACATCTTTTGTAATTAATGAATAATTTTTATTTATTTACAGAAGTAACTATTTTTAATTCAACACCTATAAAAAAGTAGCATCGCTGTGATGCTACTTTTTTGGTTTAAAGTTATTTTGATTCAAAATCCGATTGCACGCTTTTACAATCCTGATAGAGCGGATTTACAATCGGTGTCCACGCAGTAAATTACTAGTAAAAAAAATAAGATATAAAAAAAACTCCATTATTTCTATTGGAGCATCTTGGTGGTTGTTCTGAACCTAGTTCTGAACCATTTCTTGTAGGGTTTGAAGAATCTGTGAAGGATGCAGCTCCAAGAAATCTATTCTTTTTAATTTGAAAAACTTATAGTAATTAAATAATGTATTATTAAACAAAACGCTGATAGTTTAACTTGGAACTGTACTATTCTGGTCTACTTAATAATAGCTAAACTGGATCACAATTATAATTATTAAGATGGTTAACTTCGTGGTTTTTCAAAATATCCTTAATTATTTACATCAGGAAAAGCCAAATTATTTTGTGGCTGGTATAAATGAGTTGGTGGTAATGCTAAAAAATAACTAAAGACAACCAAAAAAACATAAAATTTAAATGAACGAAATAAAATTTGACTACAAAGCGGACTATATTTTAGAAGACGAAACGGTACTTTTGAGACCTTTGAAAGCAGACGATTTTAAATATCTTTTAGACTTTTCAATTAACGAACCCGAAATTTGGGAGTTTAACATGGGCGGTGCAAACGGAGAAGAAAATTTATTGAAATATATCGATAATGCTATCAGTCAAAGAGAAAAGGAAAAAGAATATCCATTCATTATTTTTGATAAAAGAACCAATGAATATGTTGGGAGTACGAGATTTTACAATATTGTCTTGGAAATGAACACTATTGAAATTGGTTATACTTGGTATGGAAAAAAATATCAAGGAACAGGAATAAACAAAAATTGCAAATACTTAATGTTCGACTTTGTATTTGATAAATTAGGAATTGTAAGGATTGGGCTTGGAGCAAACAGTAAAAACATACGAAGTATAAATGCGATGAAAGGTGTTGGTTGTACAGAAGAGGGAATATTAAGAAGCCGTAGTTTTGATCAAAAGGGAAACAGAATTGATGCAATAATTTTGAGTATTTTGAGAAACGAATGGGACGAAATATGGAAGGCAAGACTTAAAGAGAAAACTGTAAAATAATAAAAGGAAAAACAGCAAAGAAAAAATTGACTTTATGTCTTTGTTCTCCCGATAGCGGGGATTTGTAATCTGTGCCCGCAATAGTAAAGTGCTTTAAAACAAAAAACCTGTGAATCTTTCGATTTACAGGTTTTTTTAATGTTTCGGGTTTTGAAAAGATTGATAAAGTTGCCTTTTTCACTTCTTTTCCCCTTTTGTGGGGAGAGCAGGATTCGAACCTGCGAAGTTTACACAGCAGATTTACAGTCTGCCCTCGTTGGCCGCTTGAGTATCTCCCCGAACCCGATAGTGTGGATTTGAAATCCGTGACACTCGGTAAGCTATAAAAAAACTCCATTATTTCTAATGGAGTTCTTTGTGGGCGATGAGGGGTTCGAACCCCCGACCCCCTCGGTGTAAACGAGGTGCTCTGAACCAGCTGAGCTAATCGCCCTATTTTACTAGGTTGCTATCGTTATGTGATTGCGAGTGCAAATATAAGACTGTTTTCTGCATTACCAAAACTTTTTTAAATAAAATATAATAATAATTTGCAGTTAGTTTTTATGCGATTGATATTTAGTTATTTGAATATGTAGTTTTTTTGAGTGAATTTATTTTTGTAGCTTTTTTACTAGGTTTGTAAAAGAGCCTTGTTATTGTTTCTCTTTATCCAAAGGCAATTCGGCTACTACAAATGTGCTTCCTCCCACAAAAATAAAGTCATTTTTGGTCGCATTTTCTTTTGCAGTCGTAAAAGCATCCGAAACAGAGTCGTAAGTTTTACCTATTAAATCATATTTTTTAGCATTTTCCTGTAAAATAGAAGTGCTTAAACCACGAGATGAGTTAGGACTACAGAAATAGTATTGTGCCTTTTTAGGAAATAGTGGTAAAACAGAATCTAAATCTTTATCATTTACAACTCCCAATACAATATGTAAGTTCTCGTAAGTTTCATTCTGGATTTGGTTTATTACTATAGCCAGGCCATTTTTGTTATGAGCCGTATCGCATATAATTTTAGGATTTTCGCCAAGCTGTTGCCATCTTCCTTGTAAACCTGTATTTGTAACAACGTTTAATAATCCAGTTTTAAGATTTTCGTCGGATATTTTAAATTCATTTTGAGTATTCAGGATATGTATGGTTTCCTGAACAGTCTTTTTATTATATTGTTGGTAATCGCCAATTAAATCAGAAGGGTAAACTTCGGTAATAATATCAGAAGCAAAATATATTTCAGAATGAGTCTCTTTTGCTTTAGCTAAAAAAACAGGTTTTGTTTCTGGAGTATATTCTCCAATTACAACTGGTACATTTTGTTTTATAATCCCCGCTTTTTCGCCTGCAATTGCTGCTGGTGTAGTTCCCAGAAACTGCGTATGATCTAAGTCGATATTGGTAATAACAGAAACCAATGGAGTAATGACATTGGTTGCGTCTAATCTTCCGCCTAAGCCTACTTCTATAATAGCAATATCTACTTTTGCTGTAGCAAAATAATCAAATGCTAAACCTACAGACATTTCGAAAAAACTCATATCATTAGATTCAAAAAAATCTTTGTGTTTACTTATAAATTCGCAAACAAAATCTTCTGAAATTTCTTTACCGTTAATTTTAATACGCTCGCGAAAGTCTTTTAAATGTGGCGATGTATAAAGTCCTACTTTATATCCAGCTTCTTGTAATACCGAAGCGAGCATGTGAGAGATGGATCCTTTTCCGTTTGTTCCTGCCACATGAATACATTTTAATGAATTTTGTGGATTGTTTAAATGGTTAACCAAATGTAATGTATTGGTTAAGTCTTTTTTATATGCCGAAGCCCCTTGTAGTTGGTACATTGGGAGTTGGTTGAACATCCATTCGGTAGTTTCTTGATAGTTCATTTTTTTCGAGTAAAATAGTTGTTGATTGAAATATTTTTCGTTTTTTTTAGTTTAATATAACAGCGAAAAGTATCTTTATTGCAAAATTGGAATATTTTTTAGAATTAATTATCAAATACAAGAATTAATATATGTTTAGCTTCATTCAATTACAAGCGGATACTATTGCAAATGCCGCATCTAACGTAGTTATCGAAAAAATTGCACCAAATACAGAGATTTCTGTTTTAGGATTTATTTTAAAAGGAGGATTTTTCCTGATTCCAATTGCCATCTTATTGTTCTATACTTTTTACGTTATCATCGAGCGTTATTTATACATAAGCAAAGCTTCAAAAATTGACCCTAGATTAATGATGGATGTGGGAGTTAATCTTAATTCTGGTAATCTGGATATGGCAAGAAGTATTGTAGAAAGAAATGAAACTGCTGCAGGAAAAATTCTTAAAGAAGGAGTTTTGGTTATAGGAAGACCAATTGCGGAAATTGAATCGAATATGGATCGTGCTGCCGATATTGAAATAGGAGAGATGGAAAGACGTCTTGGGCATTTAGGTCTTATTGCGGGTATTGCACCAACATTAGGTTTTATTGGTACTATTTCGGGAGTTATTAAAATATTTTATAGTATCTCGGTTACAGAGAATATTAGTATTGGTAATATTTCGGGAGGTTTATATGAGAAAATGATTAGTAGTGGTTCAGGTTTAATTGTTGGTATTATCGCATATAGTGCGTACCACCTTTTGAATGGGAAAATTGATGATTTCGCATTAAAAATTCAGAAACAAATACTTGAATTTGTAAACATAATTCAAAGATCATAAGATATGTCTATTAAAAGAAAAAGAAGATTTCATGCCGAGGTGGCAACTTCATCGCTAAGTGACATTATGTTTTTCTTGCTGTTGTTTTTCTTGATTATATCTACATTGGCAAATCCTAATGTTATTAAAATGACATTGCCTAAAGCCAAAGCAAATGAAAAAACAAACAAACAATTTATAAGCTTATCGGTTACAGAAGATAAAAAATTCTACATCGATAAACAGCCAGTAGATTTTGAAGAGTTAGAAACTACATTAATGTCTAAATTAGGTACCGATAAAGAACAAACAGTAATCGTAAGGATTCCGTTTAATCTACAAGTACAAGATTTGGTAGATGTGCTACAAATAGGGGTTAAAAACAACCTTAAGTTTGTTATCGCAACAAGTCCTAAATAAACATAGTTTAAGGTAATTTCTCGAAAGTCTCTATTGAAATAAATATTTTATATGGATTTATACATATTTGAAGAAGAAGTCAACGAATTCATTAAAAAGGATAACCTTGATAAAGCGATAGAAATTACAGAATCGGAATTAAAAAAGCTTCCTAGTAATAGTTTTCAAATAGTTCTAAATCGTAATTTACTTCATTTAAAGGCAAGATTGAATGAGTATCTCAATGAGTTTTATAAAGAATCTAAAAGCGATATAGAAGGGATAGATAAAACAATTAAGGCTATTTATTGTGAGATGAATGGTTTTACAATTAACTATGACTTATGGTTTTTGTCAGGTTTTGGATTTAGTTTTTGTAATGATTTAGAAGATTTAGATTGGCTTGGCGATTATGATTCTTATACTGAGAATCTTTTTGAAATTACAGGATTTGAAGATTTACAAAATGTTTATAAGGATTATATGCAAAATGAGAAATGGGAAGATGAAAATCTAGAAATCGCTTCTGAGTTATGTGCTATCTTGATAACATTAAGACTTGAAGAACTATTTAGAGAAACTTATAAGGAGTCTACAAGGAATAATGATTTGTGGTCAGAGATTCCTGTTTTTGTGACTTCGCACGATAGTGAATTGGTGTATCGAACCCAATAAAGGCTATCCATATCAACAAATATTAAAAAAGGCTTTCTGAATAATTTCAGAAAGCCTTTTTTATTGTCTTATGTTTTTTAATTCAAATTGAAATTATAAATGATCTTACCAACTTGTTTTTCGGGAGCATCACTACTTGCGTCCCATTTGGTATTCATGGCAGCTATTTTGGCTTGATCCAATAAACATTTCGCTGTGTTTGTAGTTCCTTTAATTCCTGCAATAGCACTTATGGTTCTCCCGTTTCTATCTACAGAAACTTCTACAACGACTCTTCCTGTTTCATTACACGTATAGTTTGGAGCTGGTTTAGATAACGCTTTTCTGGTTCCAAGAGAGTAACCTGAACCACCACCAGAACCACTTCCTGATCCTCCGCCACTTCCAGAACCATATCCGCTACCTGTTCCTATGCCGGTACCAGTTCCGTTTCCTCCGCCAGTTCCACCTCCAGAGCCTCCGGTTCCGTAATAACCATTAGAGCTTAAATTTCCGTTTGATTTTCCTTTGTTTCCTGCAACTTTATCATCGCCATCACCACCTTTGTTAGAACCTTTTAAAATGCTCGATAAAGCATCATTAGTCGTATTCGAAACTTTAGGTTTTACAACGACAGGTTTTGGGTCAGGTTTTGTAACAGTTATCGGTTTTTTAGTTTTTTCTTTCTGCGGAATAACAACACTTTCTTCTGTAGAATTTTCTTGTGATAATGTAGCTTCTTCAGGAGTCGATTTTACAGGCGTTTGTTTTGCATGATTTTTAACTTCCAGAACTTCACTTTTGTAATTTGCACCAGAGCCTAAATCGCTATCACCAAAGTTTACAGTAACGCCACCACCTCCGCCACCTCCAGCGAGTTCAGTCATACCATTTGCTGGTGGCCAAAAACGAATGAAGAACAACAATAATAGTATTGTTGCATATATAAGGGTAGAGAGTAGTAATGATTTCTTTTTGTCTGAAGAAATGGGTGAACTCATTTTTATGCTGAATTTTTATAAGTGTATTAGTAAAACGTATAAAATTACTGAAAATTGTTTACAATCAAAGAGGGTAAGGGATTTAACCCTAAAGTTTTTAAATCTGTAGCATAAAAAATTAACCGCAAAGTGCGCTAAGGTTTACGCAAAGTGCGCAAAGTTTTTCCTCAGAAAGACAAGTTTGTGGTTAAATCTGTGGCTAACCTTTTTTATAAACAAAAAAAACGAACCAAATCGATTTAATCTGATTCGGTTCGTTTTAAAATATGGTATAAAATAATTTATACTAATTGTTTCAGTGCAATTTCAAAAGCTGTTGCGCTGATATTTGTTTTTGAAGCACTTAAAGCATGCGCTTTTTGTATCGCATTTTTTATAGTGTCTGAAGTGTCATTAAAAATAGCCTCATCGGTCATTTGTACTTTCTTTTCCATGAAATAAGCAAAAACACGAGCCATTCCGCAGTTAGAAATAAAGTCAGGAATTAAACTCACTTTGCTATCTACTTGTTCCATTATCGAACCAAAGAAAATTTCTTTATCTGCAAAAGGTACATTTGCACCACAAGAAATAACTTCAAGTCCATTAGCAATTAATGCGTCGATTTGATTTTGAGTAACCAATCTAGATGCTGCACATGGAGTGAAAATTTCAGCTCCAATTGTCCATATCTTTTCGTTGATCTCTTCAAACGGAATCATGTTTTGAGCAACAAGTTTGTTACCATCTTTTGCTAAAAATAATGCTTTGATTTCTTCAAAAGAAAAACCTTCTTCGTTAATCAACCCACCATCTCTGTCGATGATTCCAATTACTTTGGCTCCCATATCTGCTAAGTAAAAAGCAGCTGCAGAACCCACATTTCCAAAACCTTGTACGATTGCTTTCTTACCTTTTACATCGCCACCATAAGTAGTATAAAAATGACGAACAGCTTCAGCAACACCAAAACCTGTAATCATATCGGCTACAGTATATTTTCTGGTTACATCTGGAGAGAACTTTGGGTTTTCGATTACCTTAATAACACCTTGACGTAATTGTCCAATTCGGTTAATTTTATCAGCTTCAGTAGGTTTAAAGTGTCCGTTAAAAACTCCTTCTTGTGGATGCCAAACACCGCATTCTTCGGTCATTGGAATTACTTCGTGAATTTCATCAACGTTTAAATCCCCACCAGTTCCGTAATAACTTTTTAGTAATGGAGAAACTGCTTTGTACCAACGTTGTAAAACACCTTTCTTTCTTGGGTCATTTGGATCAAAATTAATACCAGATTTAGCCCCACCAATCGCAGGTCCAGAAACTGAAAATTTTACTTCCATTGTTTTTGCCAATGATAAAACTTCGTTCATATCCAAACCTTTTCGCATACGAGTACCACCACCGGCAGCCCCACCTCGAAGAGAATTAATTACTGTCCATCCTTCGGCTTCAGTTTCAGAATCTTTCCAATTGAATACGATTTCAGGTTCTTTATTTTCGAATTTCTTTAATAAATCTTTCATTTTCTGCGATATGTTTAATTTTCACAAATATAAAAAATTGGATAATGCGAAATGTGTATTTAGTAAAATATTTCGGATGCCTTATTTTATGCTAATTATTTAACTAAAAACCTTCAGAAATAATTATTTGCCTAATAATTGATCTTTTAGTTTTTGATCAGCAGGCTTCTTGGATAACCAGATTCCGAAGAGAGCTTTTTTGAATTCAAATCCAGGAATTTTACCCTTTAACTGATTGTTTTTGTAGATCCAAACAGAGGCGTCTGAAGGAGAATATACAAGTTTAAAAGTGTTTCTTTTACTGATTTCACCCATAAAGTAGCTTTTGAATTCTTCTATTTTAGGTCGCAATGTTTCTATGTTGCCTGGGTATGTTTTTTTGAAATTATCATCTATAGCTTTTAATAATTTTGGTGTAGATACTGTTGAAGAAGTAACTTCAATACGCATTGCCATTGCACTATCACTATCAAGAATATATTTCGAATCTTGGCTTAATTGTGATAAGTATAATGCTTGCAGATATGTTCCTGGCCACATTGTCGATTTTCCACCACCGCCATTTAACGATAAAGCTTTACTTTGAAATTGGATTGTTCTCGGAATTGTAACACCATCTATAGTAAAGGTTTTTTGTGCTGTTACGGTTGAGATTTGGAAAGTAAGAATTAATGTAAATAAAAGTAATAAATTTTTCATTGTATGGTATTTTATGATTTTTGCTAAAATACGCCTAATTTCTATGTTTTTAAAGTAATTTACGTCCCGTTTTTCAGGAAATGCCTTATGTTTAAGGATTTTAATAAATTTTATGAATTTGTAAATCAGGGTGTTATAAGAATGAAATAATCCAGAATCCTGGAGAGTTTTGGTAGGTAGTTCCATCAATTAAAAAAACTATTTTGCTTCTTGATTTTATTATGGCAAGAAATAGAAAAACAAAAGTTTATTTAAGTTTAAGTATCTTGTTATCAGGAATTAGGAGGTTTGTTTTTGGCGAAATAAATTGATTTTATCTAACCAAAATAAAGAGTGTAAACAGTAATGCAAATTATAAAAACAGGTTTGTTTTTATAGGGTAAAAAGTACATATGTTTTTTAGGAAGGTGTAATTTGTAAAAGTTAGCAATTTATTTGTAGTTCAAATACTATGTTATTTGATTGCTAATAGTGAAAATTCTATTGAAAATCTAAATTTCATTATCGAGTCAGGGTTTATTCTGATGAAAATTCGGAAGAGGTAATTTTATTTAATGCAGCTTCTCTAGTTTTCTTTTCCAAGAGAAGCTGTATTTGTTTTTGTAGATTATTTGCCTAATAATTGATTCTTTAGTTTTTCATCGGCAGGTTTTTCAGACAACCAGATTCCGAATAGCGCTTTTTTGAAATCAAACCCTGAAATTTTTCCTTTTAAATGTTCATTTTTATAAACCCAAACAGAGGAGTCGATAGGAGAATAAATGAGTTTGTAAACATCGTCTTTGGTGATTTCATCGCTTAAGTAGCCTTTTAATTCTTCAATTCTTGTTCGTAATGCTCCAATGTTATCACCAGCTGTTTTCTGGAAATTTTCGTCCATCGATTTGGTTAGTTTCTTTGCAGATACCAACGAAGAAGTGATTTCAATTCGGATTGCCATTTCGGTATCACTATCAATAATAAATTTTGGATCTTGACTCAATTGAGATAAGTATAGTGCTTGTACATATAGTCCAGACCACATTGCCGATCTTGCACCAGCTCCATTTAACGATAAAGGTTTGTTTTGAAATTGAATTGTTCTTGGAACTATAACACCTTCAACATCGAATGATTTCTGAGCTGTAACAGTTGAGAATTGTAAAGTCAGAATTACTGTAAGTGATAGTAAAAAGTTTTTCATTTTATTGAATTTTAATTTTTCGCAAAATTACTTTTAATTTTCTATTTCTCTAGCATAGTTCTGTAGACTTTTTTATGGGGTAAAGTTTGTATGTCAGTTTTTTAAATAGTTTTATTTTTTGCAAGAGCAAATCCTAAGATTAGTGAGACTTTATGGGGGAGAAATGCAAAGTATGCAATTTATTGTAAAAACTAATTACTTGTTTTAGGAATGTTTTTTTTGTGGGGCTTATTTAGTAGGCATGAAAATATTGCTCCAAATAATCTGTTTACTGGAGCTTTTTTAATCTAGGTAATGAAGATAATTATTTACCTAATAGTTGATTTTTTAATTTTTCATCTGCAGGTTTATCAGATAACCAAATTCCGAAAAGTGCTTTTTTGAAGTCAAAACCTTGAACTTTTCCTTTCAGGACATCATTCTTATATACCCAAACTGAAGAGTCGATAGGAGAGTAGATAAGTTTAAAAACATCTTTTTGTGTGATTTCATCACTTAAGAAACTTTTAAATTGTTCGATTCTTGGGCGTAAAGCTTCCAAGTTATCTCCAGCAGATTTTTCGAAACCACTATTCATGGCTTTTGTTAATTTGTTTGATGATACCATCGAAGAGGTAATTTCAATACGAATAGCCATTTCGGTATCACTATCAATAATAAATTTCGGATCCTGGCTTAATTGAGATAAATATAATGCTTGAACATATACCTCTAACCACATTTTTGATCTTCCGCCAGCACCATTTAAGGATAAAGTTTTGCTTTGAAATTGCATTGTTCTGGGAACTATAACACCATCAATGTCGAAAGCTTTTTGAGCAGTTGCATCTGTGAATTGCAAAGTTAAAATTACAGTAAGTAATAGTAATAAGTTTTTCATATTCTTGTAATTTATGTGATTTTGACAAAAATACTTTTAATTTCTATATTTTTATATGAAAAGCGATGTATTTTTTACGAAAACCACTTATGTAAGAAAATGTCCATTTGAAAGTTATTGTTTTGGCAGCTAGTTGTTTATGAAATGAAAATATTTGCTGAATTATCTTATTTTTTGATGTTTATAATTTGATTAAAAATGATTTTTTGTGGAAGGAAATTGGAGTAATCGACTCGTTTTTTTCTTCGAAAAACTTATTTCGAAATTTTTTGGTTACAGTTTGTTAACCTTACTCATGATTTTTACTTTATCTCTTAAGCTGAAATCTGAAATTATTGTGAGTTGTAATTATATATACTTGCTTTAAAAGTTTAATGCTTTTGAATGGCGTTTTTTAAATTAAATCTTATTTTTAATTGTCTCTGTTTCTAGAAATTTTGATAGCTATTTCTGAGTTCTTTAATAAAAATTTAAGAGTTACTAAACTAGTGAGATTGAGCGAAGTTCTTGATATCATTACGATAACGATATAGTGGTATTTTTTCTTTAGTCAAAAATGCAAGTCAAAATTGAAAATTTCAGTATAAAAAAGTACCTTTGGATATATTTTTTTAACAAAAAGCAACTTTTATTTTATAATACTATGGATTTTAATCTTACCGAAGAGCACTTAATGATTCAACAAGCTGCTAGAGATTTTGCTCAAAACGAATTGTTACCAGGTGTGATAGAAAGAGACGAAAAGCAAATTTTCCCTACGGAACAAATAAAAAAAATGGGACAACTCGGATTCATGGGAATGATGGTTGATCCTAAATACGGAGGAAGTGGTTTAGACACGATTTCATACGTAATTGCTATGGAAGAAATTTCGAAAGTTGATGCTTCGGCTTCTGTAGTAATGTCGGTAAATAATTCACTAGTTTGTTGGGGACTTCAGGCTTTTGGTACCGAAGAACAAAAACAAAAATACTTACCAGGATTAGCTTCTGGAGAAATTCACGGTGCATTTTGCTTAAGTGAGCCTGAAGCTGGTAGTGATGCTACATCGCAAAAAACTTCTGGAATAGATATGGGTGACCATTATTTAGTAAATGGTACCAAAAACTGGATTACTAATGGTAATACTGCATCGGTTTATATTGTAATTGTACAAACTCATGCTGAGAAAAAACATAAAGGAATCAATGCTTTGATCATGACTAAAGACATGCCAGGTTTTTCTGTTGGTCCTAAGGAGCAAAAAATGGGAATTCGTGGTTCAGATACACACTCATTAATGTTTAGTGATGTTAAAGTACCTAAAGAAAACCGAATTGGTGAAGACGGATTTGGATTTAAATTTGCCATGAAAACATTGGCTGGAGGAAGAATTGGTATTGCTTCTCAAGCTTTAGGAATTGCTTCTGGTGCTTATGAACTTGCATTAAAATATTCAAAAGAACGTAAAGCTTTTGGAACTGAAATTTGCAATCACCAAGCTATTGCTTTTAAATTAGCAGATATGGCAGTAAATATCGAAGCAGCGCGTCATCTTTGTATGAAAGCAGCTTGGGATAAAGACCAACATAATAATTACGATGTAAGTGGTGCTATGGCAAAATTATTTGCTTCGCAAGTTGCAATGGATACGGCTGTTGAGGCAGTACAAATTCATGGTGGAAACGGATACGTAAAAGAATACCATGTTGAGCGTTTTATGCGTGATGCAAAAATTACACAGATTTATGAAGGAACTTCTGAAATCCAAAAAATAGTGATTTCTAGAGCAGTTATCGCAGGATAATTGTATCCTTAAATTATATTAAAAACCCTTTCGGCTTTCGGCTTTGAAAGGGTTTTCTTTTTGCAATAAAAAATAATTATATTTACAACTAAGAGGGTAACTATGTTTTTAGGAGTTACTCATTTTTTAGAATTGTAATTGAAAACTTTATAATCTCAACGAACCAAAATCTTGAATAATGAAAAAACTAATACTTTTATTTCCTTTTATTTTTTTTGGATGTAAATCTAATACAACAGTTAAAACCGAAACTACGCAAACAGCTTCTAAGTTAGAAATTACTTATAAAGTAAAAGAGAATGATGTTTCATCGGTTTTAAAATATCTTTCTTCGGATGAATTAGAAGGTAGAGAAACTGGAACGAAGGGAATAGAAACAGCGGCTATTTATCTGGAAGATTTCTTTAAAACGAATAAGGTTAAACCTTATTTTTCTTCTTATCGTGATACTTTATCTACGTTTAAAACTCCAGCATATAACATAGTTGGATATCTGGAAGGGACTGATGCAAAACTAAAAAACGAATTTGTGATTTTGAGCGCGCATTATGATCATATTGGGATTGATAAAAAAGGACTTAATGGCGATTTTATAAATAACGGAGCAAACGATGATGCTTCTGGAGTTACTGCTGTTGCTGAAATGGCTAAATATTTTAGTGAGACCAAATCGAATAAACGAAGCGTACTTTTTGTGTTTTTTGCAGGAGAAGAAAAAGGGCTTTTGGGTTCTAAACATTTGGCAAAAAAACTTAAAGCTAAAAACTTCAATTTATACACGCAGTTAAATATAGAAATGATTGGTGTGCCAATGAAACGTGACTTCTTAGCCTATATTACTGGTTTTGATAAATCGAATATGGCGACTAAAATCAATGAATATACAGGAGATAAAACTATTGGATTCTTACCTAAAGAAGCCGAATATCAGCTGTTTTTTAGATCAGATAATTTTCCTTTTTTCGAAGGATTCAAAGTTCCTTGTCAGTCGATAAGCACATTCGATTTTGAAAATTTTGAATTTTATCATCATGTTTCAGATGAATTCAAAGTAATGGATATTCCTCATATGACTTCATTTATTCAGGAATTGTTGCCTGCAGTGACTCATATGGCAAGTTCTCCAACAAAAGAAATTTTGATGACTAAATAAACTATGCTTTTTTATCGGTTTTCCTTATTTTTGCTACATGAAAAATATTATTATAACAGGAACGAGTAGAGGGATAGGGTATGAGCTTGCTTTGCAATTTGCAAATGCTGGACATCAGGTATTAGCTATTTCCAGAAAAATTCCTCAATTGCTTTTGGAACATTCTAATGTTACTTGTCTTTCTATTGATTTATCTAACGAATCTGAATTATATAAAGTAGAAGATTTTCTTTCTTCGACTTGGAAAAAAGTAGATGCTTTAGTGCATAATGCAGGAAGTTTGCTTTTAAAACCTTTTGCTGAAACTACTCAGGCAGATTTTGAAAGCATTTATAAAGTAAATGTTTTTGCAGTAGCAAATCTTACAAGAGTTTGCTTACCATATCTTCAAAAAGGAAGTCATGTGGTAACAATAAGTTCTATAGGAGGAGTTCGTGGAAGTCTTAAATTTGCTGGACTTGCTGCTTATAGTTCTAGTAAAGGTGCAGTAATTACGTTATCGGAATTATTGGCAGAAGAATATAAAGAAAAAGGAATCTCATTTAATGTTTTGGCATTAGGTTCTGTTCAGACAGAAATGTTGCAAGAAGCTTTTCCAGGGTATCAAGCGCCAATTTCGGCTAACGGAATGGCAACTTATATTTATGATTTTACATTAAATGGCAATAAATATTTTAACGGAAAAGTATTAGAAGTTTCTTCTACTAATCCGTAGTTAATTATAAGTTATAAGTTTTGAATTATGAGTGAAAGTATTACTAAGCGTGATATTATCTCAAAGAAAACTTATAACTAATAATTCATAATTTATAATTAAAACTGTTTTGAGCGAAACTTTAGCAAGATACATCCCCGAACATGCCGTAAAGCCTGTCTTTGAACTCATTGTTGATAATCGTGTACATCTTAAAATTGTAAACGAAAGACAAACTCGACATGGAGATTATAGAAAAGGGCCAAGTGGTAAACATGAAATTACTGTAAACTCAAGCTTGAATCAATACAAGTTTTTGATAACGTTAATTCATGAGATTTCGCATTTGGTTGCGTTCGAAAAGTTCGGAAGAAAAATTAAACCTCATGGGAATGAATGGAAATATTCTTTTCAGCGATTGATGGTTCCGTTTATACGTCCGGAGATATTTCCTAGTCACTTATTACCATTGCTGGCGAGGCATTTTAAGAACCCTACGGCAAGTAGTGATACTGATACTACTTTGTCATTGGCTTTGAAACAATACGACAAGCAGAACGATAAGAATTATATTTTTGAAATTCCATACGGCAGTGTTTTCAGAATTCATAACGGAAAAATCTTTAAGAAAATTGCTGTAAGAACTAAACGCTTTGAATGTTTAGAAATAAGCTCAGGAAGAACCTATCTTTTTAATCCAAATGCCGAAGTTGAGTTGTTGCTCACCAAGGACTGATATTGTTGATTAAAACCATCGAATATAAAAAATCCCAAATTCCAATTTTATTAAGATTGAAATTTGGGATTTTTTATATTGTACTTTAAAAGATCTTATCCTTTTAAATAAGCTTCTCTTACTTTCTTGAATAAATTAGAAGAATAAACAAATTCGACTATAGCTTTATTATCAGTTACGAAAATTTCTTCTTTTGTTCCCTGCCATTCTTTTACTCCATTTTTTAAGAATAAAATATTCTCACCAATTTCCATCACAGAGTTCATATCGTGCGTGTTAATTACAGTGGTAATATTATATTCTTCGGTAATTTCTTTAATTAAATTATCAATTAAAGTCGAAGTATTTGGATCTAAACCAGAGTTTGGTTCATCACAAAATAAATATTTAGGGTTGTTTACAATGGCGCGGGCAATAGCCACACGTTTTTGCATCCCTCCAGAAATTTCTGAAGGTAATTTTTTATGTGCATCAATTAGGTTTACTCTTTTTAAAACAAAATCTACACGGTCTTGAATTTTAGAACCAGTGTCTTTAGTAAACATTCTAAGTGGGAAAGCTACATTTTCGGCAACAGTCATGGAGTCAAATAAAGCACTTCCCTGAAATACCATTCCGATTTCAGTACGTAATTCTCTTTTTTCATCTGGTTCTAGTTCTGAATAAACTCTACCATCAAACTCAATTGTTCCAGAATCTGGAGTATGAATACCTAATAAGCTTTTTAATAATACCGTTTTTCCTGATCCACTTTGCCCAATGATTAGGTTTGTTTTTCCAGTTTCAAACACGGTCGAAACACCTTTAAGTACTTTGCTGTCGCCAAATGATTTTTCTATGTTTTTTACTTCTATCATGAGCCTAATAACAATTGTGTTAGTATATAATTAAAAAGGATAATCGATACAGATGTCCAAACGAAAGCTACTGTACTTGCTTTTCCTACTTCTAGTGCGCCACCCTTCATATAATAACCATGAAAAGACGGTATAGTTGCCAATAACATGGCAAAAATTATGGTTTTAATAAATGCATAGGTAATATGAAACGGAATAAATTCCATTTGTGCTCCCATTATAAAATCATCACTCGTTGTAAACCCCCCGTAAACTCCAGCTAGCCAGCCACCAAAAATGCCTAGGAACATACTGATTCCGATTACAAAAGGATATAATAGTAAAGCGATAATTTTAGGAAAAACAAGATAGTTTAATGAGTTTACTCCCATAACTTCCAGCGCATCGATTTGCTCTGTAACACGCATAGTTCCTATACTTGATGTAATGAAAGATCCCATTTTTCCTGCCATAATAACAGAAATAAATGTTGGGGCAAATTCTAAAATTACAGATTGTCTGGTTGCAAAACCAATTAAGTATTTAGGAATTAATGGGTTTGTTAAGTTTAATGCAGTTTGTATTGCAACAACTCCTCCTACGAAGAATGAAATGAAACAAACAATACCAAGGGAATCAATAATTAAGTCATCAATTTCTTTAAAGATTAGTTTTTTCATCACAGACCATTTGGTTTGTTTGTTGAAAATTTCTTTAAGCATCAAGAAGTATCTTCCTATTTGGGATAAATAACGAATGAGCATCATAGTTTTTACGAATATGGGCTAAATTACGAAAATAGTTGCCAGTTTACGGTTTAGATTTTATAGTTTTTTTGATTGCTTGAACTAAAAAAGCTTTTCTTTCATTTTTTTCAAACGATAATTTCGAATGAATTTTGCTTGTGCATCGGTTACCAATAATGGTGTTTTTGCTTTTTTTGCTTTTAGGAATCCTTTAATGTAATCAAAGAATAGTAGTGGTTTTTTCTTCATCATTGCCAACTTTGCAGAAGCAATTGCTGTGATCCAAAAACCATATCCTAAAGTGTAAAAAGCTTCGCCTTGTTTATAACGGGCAGTTTTGTTGTAGTTTGCACCTGTTGGTTTAAGGTGTTTTACGTGTAGAGAAGAATCGGTAACTATTTTCCAATCATAATATTTACAAAGTAATTCGTCTACCGTGTCCCAACCCATTGCCGCTCTTAAACCTCCAATTTGCTGAAAAGTTTCTTTTCGGTAGGCTTTTAGCGCACCACGAATATGATCTTTATCTGTTAGATTTTCTAATATCCAATCTCCATTTTTTTCTATGTAGCAAAATCCTCCTGCCATTCCAATTTTTGGGTCGGATTGAAAGTGAGAAATAATGGTTTCGAAATAGTTGGGAGGAAAAATTAAATCTCCATCTATTTTTACAATGATATCATAATCATCATCGAGAGTTTCAAATCCTTTATGAAATGCTTGGATTACTTTGCTTCCTGGCAAATGTATAGCACTCGAGGTTTTGTTTACCAATGAGATATATGGGTTTTCTTTGGCATAATCCAGTACAATTTCTTCCGTTTTATCGGTCGAATTATCATTGACTACAACAATTTTTTTAGGCAAAACAGTTTGCGATATCAAAGATTGCAACGTTAAGCCAATTAATTCTTGCTCGTTATGTGCCGGTATGACAATGTAATATTTCATATTTAATAAACTGGAAACTGATACTGAAAACTATTTTCTTTCTGCGTAAACAATATAATATCTATTGGTAAAGCTTCGTAACAAAGGACGTATTCCGAATTTTTTTACCGGATTAGTCCATTTTTGTCTATCGATGATTTTCCAACCTGTTTTTTCAAGAAGCCAGTCTAATTGCCAATCTTCAAATTCATGATAGTGTCTGTCCCACATATCTGTTTTACTACGATATGCTGGTGAGAACCATAAACGCATAGGAATCGAGATGAATAGCTTATCTGATTTTATTTCGTTTAAGATGGTGAATGGGTTTAGCAAATGTTCGAAGATTTCGAAAGCAGTAACCACATCTTGTTTTTCGGTAGCAAATACGGTTTGGTCGATATCTAAATCTTCTCCTGTAGTATTTTTTACTTTAAAACCTTCAGCTTTCATGATCTTTGAAAACGGATTTTCAACTCCTAAATCCAAAACGGTTTCGGATGTTGTGATGTGCTTTTTTAAAAATTCTAAAGTATGTTTGAATCTTTTATTCGGAAATGTTTTTTCGTACATAGTTATTGCGAGGAACGAAGCAATCTGTCGTTCTTAGTTTTAATTAGGGTGCAAATATACTAAAAAGTCCGCATTTTAAAATGCGGACTTTTTAGTTTTCAGTCGCAGTGATCAGTTTAACACACTGTAAACTGCGACTAAATATTGTAACTGAAAATTAACTAATATCTGTATACAAATGCATTTACGTTCATTCCAGCTCCAACTGAAGCAAAAATTACAACGTCGCCTTTGTTGATTTCATGATTTTCTAATTTCCCTTGTATTAAAAGGTCATAAAGCGTTGGAACGGTTGCTACACTGCTATTTCCTAAATCATGAATGCACATAGGCATGATATTTTCTGGTGGAGTTTTGCCGTGTAATTTGTAAAAACGATTGATAATTGCTTCGTCCATTTTTTCGTTTGCCTGATGAATTAGGATTTTCTTCACATCATCGATAGCAATTCCGCTTTTGTCTAAACAACTTTTCATAGCTGCAGGAACTTGGCTTAATGCAAATTCATATATTTTACGACCATACATTTTAATGTATTTCGTGTCAGGATCTAAATCGGGATTGTATGATTTTCCGAAGTATAAATATCCAGCTTCTTCATTTGCATAAGTAGCACTTTCGTATGATAATAATCCAGTTTCATCATCTGAAGCTTCTATTACTGATGCTCCAGCTCCATCTGAATAAATCATAGAATCTCTATCGTGATCATCTACAACTCTGGAAAGAGTTTCAGCTCCAATAACTAAACAACGTTTTGCCATGCCAGATTTGATAAAAGCATTTGCTTGTAGCACGCCTTCTATCCATCCTGGACATCCAAATAAGATATCGTAAGCAACACATTTTGGGTTTTTTATACCTAGTTTGTTTTTTACACGCGTTGCTAAACTCGGTAAAATATCAGATTGGGTTGTCCCGTATTTTACATCACCAAAATTGTGTGCAAAAATAATATAATCAAGAGTTTCTGGGTCGATTTTGGCATTTTCGATTGCTTTTTGAGAAGCGAAGAATGCTAAATCAGATGAAGTATATTGATCTTCGGCATAACGTCTGTTCTCAATTCCTGTTATACCTTTGAATTTATTAATGACAACCTCGTTTGGGTAGCCAAAAGGAGTTCCGTCTTCGTTTAAAAATACATGTTTATCAAAATCCGTATTCTTTATTTCTTTCTGCGGAATATAGCTACCTATTCCTGTTATTTTTATTTTCATTATACAGTTTTCCAAAATAATTTAGGCTAATTTAGAAATAAAATAATAATTACAACTATAATATTTACTATGCATGCATATAATTATAGAATAATTTCTATTTTATGGGAATAATTGGTTATTTGTTAATTATTGCTGTGGATTTTTGAATTTTTTATTGAGTAAATTGGGACTATTTGAAAATTTATTTTAAAAATATTTTATTACTTCAAAAAAAATGCCCCGATTAATCGAGGCATTTGTAGGAATATATTTTGTTTTTACTCTTCCATGTAGGCCTCAATAGGAGCACAACTACAAACTAGATTTCTATCTCCAAAAGCATCATCGGCTCTGCGTACAGTTGGCCAGAATTTGTTTTCGGCTATATAATCTAATGGGAAAGCTGCTTGCTCTCTTGTGTATGGGAAATCCCAAACATCGGTAGTAAGCATTGCTAATGTATGTGGAGAATTTTTTAAGACATTGTTTTTATCTTCGATAGTCGAAGCTTCGATTTCTTTACGAATAGAGATCATAGCTTCACAAAAACGGTCTAATTCTTCTAAGTTTTCACTTTCTGTAGGTTCAATCATTAAAGTTCCTGCAACTGGGAAAGAAACTGTTGGTGCGTGGAAACCATAATCCATTAAACGTTTTGCGATATCAGTTACTTCAATTCCTTTTTGTTTAAAAGGACGACATTCTAAGATCATCTCATGAGCTGCACGACCCATTTCTCCAGAATATAAAGTGTCGTAATGACCACTTAATTTTTCTTTGATGTAGTTAGCATTTAAAATTGCATGTTGTGTAGCGCTCTTTAAACCTTCAGCTCCTAACATCGAGATGTATCCGTAAGAGATTAAACAAACTAATGCTGAACCCCAAGGAGCTGCAGAAATAGCAGTAATAGCATGATCTCCTCCAGTTGCAATAACTGGGTTTCCTGGTAAAAATGGAACTAATTGTGGAGCAACGCAAATTGGTCCAACTCCTGGTCCACCACCACCGTGAGGGATTGCAAATGTTTTGTGTAAGTTTAAGTGACAAACGTCGGCTCCAATTGTAGCAGGATTTGTTAATCCAACCTGAGCGTTCATGTTTGCACCATCCATATAAACCTGACCTCCGTTGTCGTGGATTAATTGTGTGATTTCTTTAATAGCACTTTCATAAACTCCATGAGTAGATGGGTAAGTTACCATTAAACAAGAAAGGTTGTCTTTATGTAGAATTGCTTTTTCACGTAAATCTTCTACGTCGATGTTTCCGTTTTCTAATGTTTTTGTAACGATAACTTTCATTCCAGCCATTGCAGCCGAAGCAGGATTTGTTCCGTGTGCCGATGATGGAATTAAAGCAATGTTTCTGTGGTGATCTCCTTTTGATTGGTGATATGCACGAATAACCATAAGTCCTGCGTACTCTCCTTGTGCACCAGAGTTTGGTTGCAAAGTTGTTCCTGCAAATCCTGTGATAACATTTAATTGTTCTTCAAGTTTTTTCAACATTTCCTGATATCCTTGTGCTTGATCTAGCGGAGCAAAAGGGTGAATGTTGTTCCATTGCGGGCTGCTTAATGGCAACATTTCAGAAGCTGCATTCAGTTTCATTGTACAAGAACCTAGAGAAATCATCGAGTGATTTAAAGCTAAATCTTTACGTTCTAACATTTTGATGTAACGCATCAAAGCTGTTTCTGAATGGTATTTATTGAAAACATCATGCTCTAAAAATGATGATGTTCTTTTTAAATGCTCTGGGAAATGATTTGTATTTGTTAAGCTATCTATTGTTGCAGCTTGTTTATTTGTAGCTGTAGCAAAAACTGAAATGATTTCGTTTACTTCGGCAACACTTACTGTTTCGTTTAATGAAATAGAAATTGTGTTATCGTCGATGTAGTAAAAGTTAATTTCGTTTTGTTCTGCAATTGTACGTACTTTTTTAGCATCGGCTTTTACAACGATAGTATCAAAGAATGCAGTATTAGTTTGGTCTACGCCTAATTTTTTCAACTCATTTGCAAGTGTTGCAGATGCAGCGTGAACTTTGTCTGCGATGTATTGCAATCCTCTTGGTCCGTGATATACTGCATACATTCCCGCCATTACAGATAATAAAACCTGTGCAGTACAAATGTTTGAAGTTGCTTTATCACGTTTTATGTGTTGCTCACGTGTTTGTAATGCCATACGTAAAGCACGGTTTCCATTAGTATCGATTGTAACTCCAATGATACGTCCTGGCATGCTTCGTTTGTATTCGTCTTTTGTTGCAAAATAAGCAGCGTGTGGTCCACCATATCCTAACGGAATACCAAAACGTTGTGTAGTTCCTACAACAACTGCAGCTCCCATTTCTCCCGGAGGAGTTAATTTTGCTAAGCTTAAAATATCGGCAGCAACAGCAACTTTAATTTCGTTTTCTTTTGCTTTAGCGATAAAGGCAGCATAATCATGAACTTGTCCGTATTTTCCAGGATATTGAAGAATTGCTCCAAAATATGCTGTTGAAAAATCGAATGTTTCGTGATTTCCTATAACTAGTTCAACCCCGATAGGTGTTGCACGAGTTTGTAAAACCGATAATGTTTGTGGTAAAATTTCTTCGGAAACGAAAAACTTATTGATTTCGTTTTTCTTTTGATCTCTTGATCTTACATCAAATAAAAGTGCCATTGCCTCAGCAGCAGCAGTTGCCTCATCTAATAATGATGCATTGGCAATTTCCATTCCAGTTAATTCAATAACTGTAGTTTGGAAATTAAGAATTGCCTCTAAACGACCTTGAGCTATTTCAGCTTGGTAAGGTGTATACGCTGTGTACCATCCTGGGTTTTCAAAAACATTTCTTTGAATTACAGCTGGAACAATAGCTTGGTTGTATCCTAAACCAATATATGATTTAAAAACCTTATTTTTATTTCCTAGTTGGTGTATGTGATTTGAAAACTCATATTCTGTCATTGCAGGATCTAAGTTTAACGGTGCTTTTAAACGAATGTCATCTGGAAGCGTTTCATAAACGAGTTGTTCAATAGATTCAACTCCAATTGTTTTCAACATTTGTTGATGGTCGGTTTCTCTCGGGCCAATGTGTCTTAAAGCAAAAGCATCTGTTTTCATATAGTAGTAAAAGTGTTGTTTTTTAGTGGTGCAAAATTAAGTATTAATAATAATCTAATTGCTATTTTTAATCGCATTTTTTGTCAAATTTACAACTAAAGGGTTGATTTCTTATTAATTGATTAGTTTTGTTATATGAAGGTAGTTACGCAGTTATTTAATTTTTATATTATTAGTAGCATTCACGTTGCTTTATCGTGTTATGCATTGGTACGATTAACGTTCCATATGTTTGGTATTGAGTATGATGAATCGATGGCTTTGTTTGTGTTTTTCGGAACTATTGTAGGATATAATTTTGTGAAATACGATGCTTTGGTTCGGGTTAATAGAGTACCAATAGGGAATCAATTAAAAATTATTGCAGTTTTTAGTTTTTGTTCTCTTTTATTAGTAGGGTATTATTTTTTTCAATTAAAGCGAATCACTCAAATTGTCTCGGTAGGAATATTTGCAATTACGGCACTTTATACACTTCCATTCTTCCCGAATAGAAAAAATGCCCGAAACTGGGTTGGGGTCAAAATATATATTGTAGCACTTTGTTGGGTTGGAGCTACTTTGGTTTTACCATTAATAAATGCTGAAATTGCGTTTACTTCCGATTTTTATTTAAAATGTGTACAGCGTTTTATTTTGGTTTTCGTACTAATATTAATTTTCGAAATTATCGATCTT
This sequence comes from Flavobacterium sp. AJR, assembly GCF_002156885.1. Taxonomy (NCBI): domain Bacteria; kingdom Pseudomonadati; phylum Bacteroidota; class Flavobacteriia; order Flavobacteriales; family Flavobacteriaceae; genus Flavobacterium; species Flavobacterium sp. AJR. The sequence goes on from NZ_NCWQ01000002.1 coordinate 128,423, forward strand.
GCCAATGATGATCCACATTTGCAAACTGTTCCGCAGCAAATAGGAGTAAAGCGTACCAAAATTTTAGGATTATTACTTCTAATTCCGTTTTATTTTCTTGAGTTTTTTAAATCTACTCTTGATAAAAATCAATTGGCGATAAATTTAATTATGGTTCTTGTGTTGTCGCTTTTTATTGTTTTTGCAAATGAAAAAAGATCTAAATATTATACTTCTTTCTGGGTCGAAAGTATTCCGATTTTTTGGTGGTTGATGGTTGTATTTTATGGATAAAAGATATAGAAACAAAAAAACCGATGTATCAACATCGGTTTTGTATAAGTGTAAGTAAAGCTTTATTTCGTTTTTTGAGCCGTAACAGCTTTATTTAATTCTGCTTTGGCTTCATCCAATTTCTTCTTTTTCTTATCGATTTTTTCTTTTCCTTCCTGATTTTTAATTGCTTTATTTAGATCATCAGTTCTTTCCTTAACTTTTTGTTCTTTATCTTTTACTTTTTTGTCAAGGTCGTTATTTACTGTCTTTGTAGTACAGTTCTTTTTGGTTTGAGATATAGCTTCTTCAACTCCCTTAATTTGGTTTTGATTTCCAGCTTTTTTAGCGTATTCTAATTTTGTGTTCAATTCACATAATTTTCTTTCACATCCTTTTAAATCTTTACAATTACTTTGCGCAAATCCGATAAAAGAAATTGCAAAAAATGCTACAGATAGAATTTTTGTTTTTACTGACATATTATTTTTTTTAAAATTAATGTTTTCTAGTTTTTTCAATTGTTACTATAAAATCAGATTGTTTTTAGAGATAAACCCATCAGATTTGAAAGGATTATCTTTCAAGTTGTTTATCATAAAGTGTGCCATTCTCTCCTTTTTTTAGGTTGAAACTTTGATAATCGTTGCTAATGTATTTGATTTTTAAAGTTTTATATGTTGTAAAAGTGAAAGTAAGGAATTTGTTTTAATTGTCTTTTTCGGATACTTCTTTTAGGATTTTGTTTCTCTCTAAAAGGAATTGAAATAAATGTTTCTTTAAAAATAAAACATCAAATAATTTTCCTAAGATGCCAAAAGGAGTTTCATATTGTAATTTATCAGTCATGATTGTTTGCTCATTTTCCTCTTCAAAAAAATGCTCGTGTTTAAATGATTTAAATTTACCACTTTCCATTTCATCTACAAAGTAGTCGTAAAAATTCATTGCAGTAATTCGGCTTTTATGTGTTAAGTACAATCCGAAGTGTTTGCCTCGCCACGTTACAGTTTCGTTATAATTTATTAATCCAGTTGTTATGCCTGTAATTGCTTTTTCGTTTGATTTACTTGCAGATTGTAGGTGAACATCAATATCTCTAGAATTATCAAAGACGATTTGTTTTGGTGCTTTTATTTTTGTTGTAAGATGAATCGTTGTCATAATAAGTCGGCATTATCTTCAAATTTCATATTAAAAAATAACCCAGTAATAATGGATGCTATGGAATAAGATATAGCAATATCAAACCACCAAGTTCCATTTATGAGTGCCGTAGTTATGAAAATTCCAGTCACTACTATTATCATTAAAATCATTTTTCTGTAAATCATTTTTATACTTTTGTTTTTTGTAGCATTAAAGACAAAAGAGTAAAAAATGTAAGTTGGTAATGAGAATGCTAATCCCATAAACAACATTATTGGATATATTTCCAAAAGACTAAAAAAACTACCTCCATTTGAGCCATTTAAAGACTTAATAATTGAAAAAAATATTGGTCCGCATAACAAAGTTAAAACCCAATGACATATTACAAATTCCCATTTCATCTTTATAATAAATCTTTAAAAGCATCCTCTACATTATCGAACTTAAATTCAAATCCATTCTCTAAAAGTTTTTTCGGAATCACGTTTCTGCTTTTTAAAACTAATTCGGGTTGTGTTCGAATAAAGAAAGCTCCTATTTTAAGCAAAAATGTATTGAGTGGGATTCCGAAAGGAAAACCAACACTTCTTTGAAGTTTCTTCATAAAGTCTGTATTGCGAATCGGTTTAGGGGAAACAACATTAACAATCCCAATCATTTCTTTTTGGAGTATAAAATTTATTGCATTTGCAAAATCGTCTTCGTGAATCCAACTAATAAATTGATTTCCTTTTCCTTGTTTTCCTCCGAATCCAATTTTGGCTAAGGTTTTAAGCGGAATTAAAGCGCCGCCTTTCTTCCCTAAAACTATTGAGGTTCTTAAAGCGGTTTTTAAGGTATTTGGAGTTTCAGTATTAAAAAAAGCTTTTTCCCAAGATAAAGCCACGTTTATTGAAAAGTCATTTCCAATTTCGCCAGTAGCTTCATCCATTTCTTTATCTAATGAAAATCGATAAATTGTAGCTGTAGATGAATTTAGCCAATGTCTAGGCGGATTTACACAATTTAAAACGGCTTTGTTTAAAACCTTGGTACTCTCGATTCGAGATAATAAAATTTCTCTTTTGTTTTCTTTTGTATAACGACAATCTACAGACTTTCCTGCCAGATTTATTAAAACAGTAGCCTCTTCAAGTTCGTTTTCCCAACCAGAAAAAGTTTTTGCATCCCAGTTTATATATTTAATTCCGTCAATAGTTTTTGATTTTCCTCGAGTCAGAATTATAATTTCTTCAAATTTATTTTTAAAATGGTTGACTAAGACCTGTCCTAAAAAACCTGTTCCAGCTGCGATAATAAGCTTACTCATTTTGTAAAGTATTAACCCTAACAATCCCGTCCTGACGTTTCGGGATCAGGATTGTTAGGGTTGGGTTATTAATTAAATTTTTAAAACTAATCTATCTTCTTGTTGTGCTTCTCTAGCTTTTCTTTTTCCTCTAAAGAAGAAATATAAATTAAGGAATAACATTAATCCAAGGTAAATAGAAAAACTTCCTATTTTATAACTTAAAGCCTCAATTAAGATTTGATAATTATTAATGTCTTCGCTTATTCTTAATATCATTAATGCAAAGCCAAGATTAAGAAGGTAAAAACCTGTTTCGAAAAGTTTGTTGGTTGCATCCGCAATTTCTTCTCTTCCTCTAAATATGTCTAGCATATATATTTTTCCGTTTGCGAATAAAGTTTTAGAAACATAGTATGTTAGAAAAAGTGCTATTGGTAAATAGATTGCATAACCGACTAAAATTTTTGTAGTTTCCATGATGTTTAATTTACTAGTTATTAATTAATTTTTGAATGTATTTAGTTATTATAATGATGTTTATGTAATGTAATCCTGAGATTATAAATATGATAATTGCTGTTTTGGTTGCTATTACTTCTATGAGTTGATTGGTAGTTATTATTGTTTCCCACGAAATTAAAGTCATTGCACAATAGCCAATATTTAATAGATAATAGCCTAGAAGTAGCATTTGATTTATTCGTTGGCATAAATCTTCGTGATTGGGAATAAGTTCAGAAACGAATACATTGCCATTTTTATAACAAGTTTTTCCAACCCGTACAATTATGAAGATGGTAATCATTAAGTAAATGAAATACCCAATAATATTAAGATTTGCATTCATGACCTTATTTTTTTCTTGTTCTCGACAGTAATCTTAGAGCCAATTGCTAGAAAAGCTGAAACTGGTTTTGATTTATTCAGGAAAGCAAAATCTTTCCCGTAGTTATCTTCAAAATCGACATCTATTTTATAATCGATTATTGGTAGTTGTTGCCATCTTGGGTGTGTTACTTCATATTCGAAAGTGGTATTATTATCATATTTAGTATATCCAAAATAATGCTCAGTAATAAATTCGGCTTCGGAGTTTAATTCTATTTCTAATTCCTTTTTTCCTGTTTCAATTTCAATTGAATTCCACTTGTTATGATTTTTCCATTGGTAAACAAATGTTTTTGATTCTTCATTATCGGTAACAGAATGCTTCATTTTATTAGTTTGGTAATGTTCATTGTATAATGTGTTTGCAATAAAAGTAATGGCAGTTTTCGGGACTATCTCTTTTATAAATACAACACCACGTTTCCATTCTCCATTTTCAAATCGTTTTACATAAAATCGAAGGTTTACTTCTTCAAAATCGATATGAAAAGGAACTTTTACACCTAATACTTTTGTATTCTCAAACATAAAACCAACTAAACTCACATAACATTTGTTGTTCCATACATCTATTTCGGTTCCTACCGGTACATATTTCTCTAATGTTTTAGCATCAACTTCGTAATTTAATAATGCTAAATTTTTCCATTCGGCGGTTAAGAAACTCATTGGTTTGGTTTTTTATAGATTATACTTGAAAGATAAATTGCTAATAGTAGAGGAGTTGGAAATAATATATAGGTTAAAAAGTGATTATAATTTAGACGGTGATTAATTAACCAAAGAATAAAGAATGAAGCTACTACTGCCATATAAGTTTGGAGAGCTCTATCATGCGGATTATCGATTAACATTTTTACACCAATTGAAAATTGTAGGAACCCGGTTAGCATAGTTGAGTATAAGGCTAGTATAAATGCCACTTCTTTAAATATGGGGTAGGTAAGTAGAAGGACAAAGGGAAGGCAAATAGCAAATGTGTTAATATTTTTTATAGTTTTCATGGTTATTGATTGTTTTAAACTTTCAGAAAAAAATGAAAGTTTTAATTAAATTTTTTTAGTTTGATGTTTTACTTCATAATTTTCAGGACCAAACGTCCCAACCAGTTTTCATTGAATTCGGTCATTTTATCCAACATATTATCTGCTTTTAAAACAAAATCATACAACTTGGTGGTTTGCTCAACAAAGTGTTTTTCTTCTGCAGAATTCTTCGAGTCAATCGAGGAAACTTCTTTTAAAATTTTAAGAGCAGGTTTAATTTCACGTTTACTTCTTTCTCTTGCAATTTTCACAGCAAGTTCATCTAAATCTTTTTCGGCAGTAAAGAATTCTCTTCTTTCTCCGGTTTTGTATTCTTTATAGACAATTCCCCAATCCATCAAAGCTTTTAGGTTCATGCTGGTATTACCACGCGAAATTTGCAATTCTTCCATAATATCTTCCATAGAAACAGGTTCGTTAGAAACCATTAATAAAGCATGGATTTGTGCCATGGTTTTATTAATACCCCATTGAGAACCTAATGCTCCCCATGTTTGAACGAATTTATTTTTTGCTTCTTTGAATTCCATAGATCAAAAGTAAGTAAAAGTTTTTAAACTTTCAAAAATAAATGAAAGTTTATTGTGTAAAATTGCAATTATTTATTCAATATAGTTAAAGTCAAGTGTTTATAATCGGTTTGCTGTCCTGTGTCATTTTTTTGTTTAATCCATAGCAAAAAAAATCTGTTTGATAACAATTTGTCAAAAAGGGGTATTTGTTTGTTCTAGCTTTGAAATAGGAATAGCCTCAAAAACGTATTATTAAGATGTTTTTGAATATTCTAAAATGCTTTATAACATGTCAAATAAGTGGAGCAGAACCCACTTAAAAAAAAACGAACTGTTTCGCACAGTAAAAAGCGAAGGCGGATCTGAAAAGCCATATGAGTAGGAATAAAAACTATAACAATGGGAATAATTATGCCATACGGTGTTGCTATTAGAGAAGCTTTAGTCTCAAATGATTTGGCTAAGATGGAAGCTGTCGCTAAACAAGCGAAGCAAACCATAAAAGACCAAGGAGATCTAACTGTAGCTTTACTAGACTTGCTAGACGCAATAGATTCTTTAAAGAAGAAAAAATAAACTGACTTGTACAGAAAAACAAGGGTGGATCTGAAAAACCTAAAGAGTAGGAATAACTATAAATACAAGACATTATGGCAACAGTGCTTTACGGAGTAGGAATCAGAGAAGCGATTGCTTCAAATGATTTAGAAAAAATGGTTGCAGTAGCTGAACAAGCTAAGAAAACTATAAGAGATCAAAAAGATTTGCATGTAGCATTGGTAGAATTGCTTGATGCAATTGATGCTTTGAAAAAGAAAAAGTAATCTAAAAAAGACGGTTTATTAAGTTTTACTTTTTAAACCGTTTTTTAACTAATTATCAAACCATAAATAGAATTAAGATGGATAAGACTTCGACACGATACAGAGTAAGAGATGATTATGAAACAGCTACCCCGGTTCATGTAGTGTGGGAAATTACTTTAGCTTGTAATTTAAAATGTTCACATTGCGGATCCAGAGCTGGAAAAGTAAGACCTGGAGAATTAACTACTGAACAATGTTTTGGTGTTATTGATAGTCTTAAACGTCTTGGTACAAGAGAAATTTCCATTATTGGTGGAGAAGCTTTTTTAAGAAAAGACTGGCTTGAAATTATCGAAAGAATTCATCAAAGTGGAATTGAATGTTCTATGCAGTCTGGCGCATATAACTTAAATGAAGAGCGAATCATTGATGCAAAAAAAGCAGGAATAAATAATATTGGAGTTTCCATCGATGGAATGCCTGATACACATAATAAAATAAGAGGAAGAAGAGATTCTTTTGAGCATGCAGTTAATTGCTTGCAACTACTTAAAAAACACAATATAACTTCTAGCGTAAACACAGTAATTACAAAAAGAAGCAAAAATGAATTGAATGAACTTTTGGATGTTCTAATAGAAAATGATGTAAAGAACTGGCAAATACAACTTGCTGTTGCTATGGGAAATGCCGTAGATAACTCAGAAGAATTAATAGTTCAGCCTTATGAATTAATAGATTTTTACGACGATCTTATCGTAATATACAGAAAAGCCTTAGCGCATAATATCTTAATTCAGGCAGGTAATAACATTGGTTATTTTGGACCATATGAGCATATTTGGAGACAGGGAAATGAAAAATATTATACAGGATGTTCAGCAGGACATACAGGAATAGGGATTGAGGCAGATGGTAAAATTAAAGGTTGTCCGTCATTACCCACAAGTGCTTATACAGGAGGTAATGTAAAAGATATGGATCTGGAGGACATTTGGAAATATAGCGAAGAAATGGTTTTTTCCAGATATAGAAATAAAGAAGAATTATGGGGAGGTTGCAAAGGCTGCTACTACGAATCTTCTTGCTTGGCTGGCTGTACATGGACAAGCCATGTGTTGTTTGGTAAGAGAGGTAATAATCCTTTTTGTCATCATCGTGCTTTAGAATTAAAAAAGAAAGGACTTAAGGAACGAATAAGAAAAATACAAGAAGCACCGGGTGATTCTTTTGATATGGGACTTTTTGAAATTATAGTTGAAGATGAAAATGGAGTAATAGTAGAAATACAATCGCCAAATAGTGAAACTCCTATTTCGGTTCCAGCTACAGAGATTGCAGACAGGGTTCCCAGAATTCCCAAAGCACTTAAGTTATGCAACGGATGTGATAATTATGTTTATGAAGAAGAAACAATTTGCAGCTTTTGTAATGCCGACGTTCAAAAAGTAAATGATGAATATGCACTTAAAATGGAAAGAGCAAAACAGACACTAGAAAAATTAGAATTATTAATGATGAAATAATGCAGAACTGTTTAAGAAAGACGGGTTGTTTTTTAATAATCAAGCTTTAATCTTTTCTATCTAATACTAATGAGTTTGTGACATCTTGCATCTACCTGGTTTATTTTGAGGTTAAGATGAATTGGTTGTAAATGTAAATCAAGTCAGAGCCTTGATTTATTCGAGATTAGAGTAATGAAAATCATGAAAGATCATGGAACATACAGTTATTATACCTCTTTATAATAAGGAAGCTTACATATATGATACGATTCGTTCCTTGGCTTTTCAGGATAAAAAGGCATCGCAAATTATTGTTATAGATGATTTTAGCACAGATAGAAGCTTAATTTATTTAAAAGATTCATTATCGTTTTTTGCACCACAATTTTTGCAAACCGATATTAAAATTATCGAATTAGAGGAAAATAAAGGGTCTGGTAATGCAAGAAATATTGGGATAGAACTTGCAACAGGAGATTTTGTAAGTTTTTTGGATGCAGAAGATTGTTATACCTCTTCTTGTTTAAGCGATGTCAATTTGATTATAGAACAAGAAAATATAGATGTTTTGATACTTGGGATTGTATTGGTTCCATCCGATGATTATTTGCCAAACATTAAATCATTCGAAAGAGAATTAGTTCCCCTTTCCGATGAATTGTTTTTAGTACCAAATGCATTGCACACTATTAGTTCGCCAGATTTTATTATGGGAGTTGGCAGTAATGTTGTTATCCGAAAACAATATTTGAAAGAGATTTGTTATGAGATTAATGATTTCTTAAACGAAGGAATTGATTTTTGGTATCATGTTTTAAAAAACCTGCCTCAATCTGCTCGGGTTGGATTACTCAATAAAGCTTGTATTGAAGTAAGAGAGATAGAAGGAAGTTTATCTCGAAGCAGTTATGCTAATTGGGCAGCATTAGAAATTCCTATCTCAATAAAACGATATATGGGGAGCTCTAATCGATACGATCAACAGTTAATGGGAATGTTATCACAGCGATGGCTAAAACATGCAATGGAGCGATTGCCGTCCTGGCAACAAAAAGCGTTATTTATTTTAAATCATTTAGAGATCTTAATTAAAAACGGCTATTATTTAAAAAAAAGAAGTAAACAAAAATAGAACTATGTATTCAGATTCAATTATCTACCGATGAGTTCTTTTTAAAGATGTTGCTCAATCAGAGATAACGGTTTTTTATAAAGTAATTGTCTTTAATTAGATACCCAAAAAAGTTTCATTCCGATTATTATTTACTTCATGGATAAAAAAACCTGTTTTATGACATTTTTTTATTCATGACTTTATGTGCATTGTAATTTTAATGATGAAAATAGAAAAAGATTGTCAATTCAGACAGTCTTTTTTGCTTACTGTTTTTCGGTATAGGTACAAGGGCATGATTTTATTTAAAATATATTTATTTCAATTGAAAATCAGGTATTTATACGTTATTCGAGTTTATGGGATTATTGTTTCTTTATTCTTGAATAATCAAATGGTTTTAATAAAATAAAAATCAGCCCCAATGATTTTTAATCCTTAACCTATAAAAAAATAAATATGTCACACGATCCCCCAAATTTAGATTCTGATACATGGATTTATCGAAACCTGTATTATCATTCAGACCAATCTCTTGGCGAAAAATTTTTAAAAGAGAAAAAGGTTGCTGAGGTTATTAAAGTGCCAAGAATTAATCAAGTCCCAATAAGAGGTTCTTTCTCGATTTCGGCCTTTGCAACAATTGTAGGTAGAGACAGTTTACGTAACGAGAGTAGTATAATGGAAACACTATGTTTAAATCTACAAGAAAACCATCAGTAATTTTCGAATGGAAGTAGTGTGATACTTCTACTAAAAATTCAAAAAAAAATAAAACCAATAATAGCACCAATTTATCTTGATAAATAAGTGTTGTTTAAAACCAAGAAATCATGAGAAAATTGAATATAAAAACCAGCATTGTATTTATTGCAATTGGGATGCTCCTTTTTTTAGGATGCAAGAAAACAGATTTGCTATCTAATACAGATAAAGATTATGAATATTTACCCCAAGATGTAGAACAGTCTTGTGTTGTTACAGATGCCGAATTTAAAACTTGGTTTAAGGGAGGAACAGTTACTGAAAACGGATTAGTTGAGCCTGCAAATAGTGTAACATTCCCTCATAATAACAACTGTGATTTCTATAAATGGTCGGAGCAAATGTTTTTATGGATTACCTCACCAACTTCTAGCGGTTCATATAAAAGTGGAGGAACAGTAATGGAATCTCCTGTGTTTTATAATGTTTCGGCGGCAGATAAAAACGGAAACCGAGTATTGACTCCTCATGCTCCAAATACTATAATGAGTGCAGTAGGTAATATTGAGCAAACAGGACCAAATAGATTACCGATTGTGTTTGATAAAAGCGGGAAAATGTTTGAGGTAGAACCTCAAGAGAAAAATGAAGCCGTTAAAGATGCTGCAAATAAATCTGTTGTTGTAGGTAAAATAATTGCCAATGCCAATGGATTGCATTCTTTTGTAGATACAAAGGGTAAAGCTATTTCAGGCCCTAAAGCAATAATAGCTGGTAAAGTTCATCCTGAAAATATTGTGCAAGAATTTAAACAGGGAAATAAAACGATTCTTCTTGATTCAAAAGGAAATATAATTGATACTGAGCAAGGACAGGCAGGTTCTAGCGGAGCATTAGTTGCGAGTAATAATTCATTAGTTTATTATATAACAATGGTAAATGATGTTTATGCTTACTTTTTGACTGGTATAAAAGATAAGACATTAAAAGCAAAAGAATTTCCAACGACTGCGGCTGCACGTGACAGTATTCTTGCTTATGCAAAATTGAAAGGTTTTGCACCACCACCAGATCCAGATGCTTTGGCAATGGAATTAAAAACATCTTGGGTTGAAGCTAAGGATTTACCAAATGCAGAGACTTATATCACAATTAAAGCTAAAATTCCAGTATATGACAAGACAGATCCTAAACTTTGGAAATTAACAGATAAAACAACAGTAACAACATTGGCATTAGTTGGAATGCATGTGGTAGGAAGTGTTGCAGGACATCCTGAAATGATTTGGGCAACTTTCGAACATCTAAAAAATGCACCTAATACAGCATATTCATACACAGATGTTAATGGTAAAGTAAAGCAAGTAAAAGGAGATACTGGTAAAGGATGGCTTTTTAATGATAATGCAAATGATACTGTAGGAGGACAAAATATCCAGAATATGACAGTAGTTAATGATACACTTAATACGGATGTAATTAAAATTGTAAATCCTGCGCTTAATAGTTCTAAAGTCAGAAGAATTATGGCTTGGGGTGTTGCTTCAGATACTATTCCAAATGCTGAAGATAAAACGCCTGCAAATTCTAATAGTGAAATCATCTCTATTAATAATGCGGTACGCAAAATGTTGGTTGGTAACGATATCAGGAAAAATTATTTACTAATAGGGGCAACCTGGACTTCTGGAGGTGTTGTACCAAATGGTTATTCATATCCTTATAATGGGACTCCACCAACTCCAGGAAATGCGATTGGTACCGGACGATTAGCAAACACTACAATGGAAACCTTTTTTCAGGCACCGAGCTCGAATGCAGTTGCGAGCAGTGGTACTAACGCAGTTACTTCTTGTTTATATTGTCATGGTTATTCACTAGATCCAAGAACTAAGAATGGGATAAGTCATATATTTAGTGATATTCGTGCATTGCCTACAAATATGAAGAATTTACCGAAATTAAAATAAGTTACTAATTCAAGTAAAAAGCCAGTACTAAATTTAGTTACTGGCTTTTTGCTTTTATATATTTTATAATAAAGGGTTTGTTAAAATTTCTAAATTTCTATATTTGTGAATGAATAAAATACGTATGGGAAATAATTTCAGATTAAAATTAGGAAAAAACAGCTTAATCCTTTTTGCTTTTGTTACAATTCTAGTAGGTTGTAAACGTATAGAAAAGACAAATGATGATAGTAGTTTAAGCGTGGAAAAAAAACTTGAAATTTCTTCCAAAGAAATACAAAGGATTTTGAGCACAAAAGCAAATCTAGAAAACACACAAGTTTCAGATGAAATGAAATTGAGTATTCCAGAGAACTATTATTTCCGAACAAGTTCTATTAAAAAGGATGAAATCGATGCGGATTCTAAATTTGGGAAAATTGCTTTGGCTACAAAAGATAGTTATGATTATGTCGAAATCATAAATTCCTTGTTTGTTAATAGTAAAGTAGGTGAAGAAAGTGTAGTCATTGTAAAAGATGATAACCCAAGCTTACTTACAATCGATGATTTGAAAGAAGACTATGAAATAGAAACTATCTATTTTGAGGATGAAAACAGTATCGTATTTAGCGAAGATAAAACGTTTACAACAGTACATTTTCAATACGATCCAACAACCAAAAGTTATTTGATTTACAGAGGAAGCATTAGTTGGAGCAAAGCTTTTCCTAATGAAGATAAACTCGATTTGGCTTTTTACTTTTTACGGAATGCTAAGAACCTTTTGAGTACTAATTTTACAAAGCAAGAATTTACATGGAAAGATTATGTAGATAACAGACCAAAAATCGAAATAAATTTAATGAAGTTCTATTTCAAGAATTTCAAAAAAGAAATGGGGGCTTTTCTGAATGTTAATGAAATCTCAAGTCCAGAATATGATGGTCATTCATTGGTTAAGTTATATCGATTAGCTCCAAATGGAGATGCTTTGTTTTACGAATATTTAAATAAACTAGAAACTGGACAATCCTATGGGGCTCAAGATACAAAATGGGCTAGTGAGTTATTTTATACAGATGATAAGTGTAAGGTAATCCCAAAAGGTAATTCTTCTATCGTAGAGATTACCAGCTTAAATTATGCAGGAGAGGTTTATGAAAAAGAATTTATGGTTTTTTCGATAATCAATTATGACAAGAAAGCTTTTTTACTGAAAACCGAAAATAATTTAAATGAAAAAACAACTGATTTTTTCGTCAAGATGTTTAATTATTATTCAGAAAACTTCACTTTAGATTTAGCTAATAAAAAATAATTATGAAAAAAAGTATCGTTGGTTTATTAGTTTTAGCTTTGACTTCCTGCAATCCAGTTGGAGAAAATTTGGGAGAAATGCCATTGTTCCAAAATGCCATTTCATCAATAGATAGTTTAGATTTAAAAAAAGGAGAAGAAATTGTATTTTGGTCCAAAGTAGCAACACGCAAAGACTCGTTGTTTTCAAAATATAAGATAAAATACAGTATTAGCCTTAATGGTAAAATTATTCATTTTGACAGTACTTATGTAGAAGAAGGTAAACATATCATAAATTCAAAAGTAATAAAAGATGAAATTGTTCATTCCTCTTCAACAGAAAAAGATTCGATAGAACATGTCGAAAATTGGGAATTCGAAATAGAAAATAAATCGTTTAAAATTCCTCAAGACGGAAAGTATAATTTTGACTTTAAATTGGAGGCTCCCGAACTAGATTTTTTTGCAAAGAACAGTAGTGCTACTTCGGTTATAATTAGAAAGAAATAAAAAAAAAGCTGTCAATCGACAGCTTTTTTTTATTGGAATTGTTTGATGTTTTCTTCAAATTCTATTTCATCTTGGTTTTGAAAATATTCGGTATAAAATGATTTATGGATTATATAATAAAAAACGTAATAAACCATAAACACTGAAATTATTGCCAGCCAAAGGAAAGAGAAAATTTTATCCTGAATGAAAAACAGGTATCCTTTTGTAAAATCAAATACCTCTTTGATATCCTCGTAATAAGTTATGATCGCTATGGCAAAAGGAACAATTTTAGTAGTAACCCTGAATCTCGTTAATAAAATTACTGCAATGATTAACATTGGAATTTTATAAAAAACATTAGGATCTCTATATTCAGCTTCAGTAGAAAAATACCCATAACAAATTAACACAACAGCGAGAACGCAGTAAATAGCCAGGTGGATATTCCTTTTAGTTTTTAGTTTAGTTATATATTCTGGGATAGATTGGTTGCCTTTTTTTGAAAATAATAGAATAAAAAACGAAATAAGATTTAATATTGGAACCAACGAAAGTGAATTGATTATACCAAAATATTTTTTAAGCGAATAATTTCTGTATTGAAGCAAGTTTCCTAGAAAACGACCACTTACAAAAAGGACAAAGAAACTTGATAAGAAAAATAAAACGCGAGTATATTCAATCTTATCAAATGCATAAAAAGAAACGCGAAGCGCATTACTGCCTAAATCGATAATGCACATTATTAAAACCGTATAACTAATAATGAATCCCCATTTAAAAAATGAATTAGAAATAGGTTGAATATCTACTGGGTTGATTATTTCTTTTCTAGAATAAATTCGGTTAGATATGTAAAAAAAGCCAGCTAAAACAAGTGCCGTTTTTATTGAAATTAACAGAAAAATAAAACAAACAATAATATCCTGAGTATATGGAGAATCGCTTACAGAGGCAAAGTATTTATAAAACTCATCGACGTCGCTCTCTATTATGTAAGATAAAACAATTGTTATGACCAACTGAATCAGGAATGTTTTATATTTTGAAAAAGTTGTAGCATGTTTTTCATTTTTGAAATACGAAACCGAAAAGTAAAGCATCGGAATGATAAAAGTAAAAAACTGAACAACTGAATGAATATAGGCGCTATTGGCGATAGGAAGATAATAATCGGCTGTTAGGTACAAATCATTTCTTAACGTAAAATAGGGAATGAATAATAACTGAATAATAATTCCTTTTTTTATAAGGTCATTTTTATAAAAGTACCAAGCAAAAATAAGACTGTGTAAGAACCAACTCTGAGCTTTCCAGATAGTATCATATATGGTTGTTTCTGGCCCGTAAAACGAAACAAAGTAGTTACTACAGTAAAAGAATGCAATAAGTGAAATTAATATCCAAATGGAGTTTAAAGCTCTTTTTTGTGTTGCAGAGTATTTTTCGGTCATTAATAAATATTTAAATGATGTTTAAAAAGATTTATAAACAAATATAAATAATTATATCGCATTAGTAAGAAAACTTTTAGACGCTATAAAAAGGATTAGATTTTAAAAAAGAAAGCCGAAGTATTTACTTCGGCTTTTTACTTATCTTTTGTCTTCTTTAGAATAATTGGAAATGCCATTTATATCAATTTCATTTCCTAGAAAATATGGCTCTCGATTTCGTGCAACATCAAGAACCGATTTTAATCTCGAAAAGTATTCTCTAAAACATACATATTTGTAGTTTTGATATTCTCTTGCATTAGCAGAAAATCCAATAGATTTTATTCCGAGTTTATCACTAATATAGATGGCTCTATTTAGGTGATATTCTTGAGAAATTAAAACAGCACTTTTTATTTTGAAGATAGATTTAGCTCTAAACATTGTCGAATAGGTATCAAAACCGGCATAATCAACATATATTTTAGTAGTGTCAACCCCGTTTTCAAAACAGTAATTTTTCATTACAGTTAACTCATCGTGTTCATCGCTGCCATTATCTCCAGAAAGTAAAATTTTATTTATTTTCTTCGATTTGTACAATAAAATACCAGCATCGAGTCTGTCTTTTAAATAAGTACTGGGTTTGTCACCATTGATTCCAGCACCAAAAACAATCCCAACATCGGTTTTTGGAATGTCATTTAAGGAATGATAAATTAAATCATTGGTTTTTGATTTCACATTTACATTGATGTAAATAATTATAATTAATCCAATAATTGAAAGATATATGAGTTTTTTGAAATGTTTTTTCAAGGTCTAATTTGTAAGATTAAGGTTTTTTTTAAAGTATTGAAGATAAGTAAAATTAAGATTAGTATTTTAATCGAAATTAAACAATAAAAAACCGAAACAGATGCTTCGGTTTTTTATTGTTTAAAATTCTAATGTTGATTATATTCTTCATTATATAAAAGTTTATATAGAATTGCATAATTGCTGTAGGAATTTGAGTTTTGAAAATCAAAATTGCTGTTTATTTTTCCAATCGCTTCATTCATTCCACAATGGAAACATATTTTTAATGCAGCAACAGGCTTTTTGTTTTTTTTGAAAATGAAAATGTCATTATACAAAGGGACACATGCTACTTCATGATATTTTAAATTTATATCATTTGTTACTGTTTCTAATATATTTTTAATTTTATTTTTTGGAATATTTTTACTTGTGAAGCCTAAATCTATAAGTTGATTTTCAAATTTATTGATGTTAATATTTTTATCATCTAAATTGCTGTAAACATCTTGAAATTTCTGATTATTTTCATTCTTTTTTTCAATTTCATCTGAGACGGTAAAGTATAAAATTTCATCAAAATTATTTGTCAAATTACTGTTGCTATTTTTCTTCTGTTGTATTTCTGAACTTGATTTATTAATCTCGTTTTTTTTATTACAACTTGAAAGTAAAATAATAGATATAGATAGGAACCATAATAAGTTTTTCATGCTTTAAGATTTAACCATTATTTATTTCAAAAATCCCACCGACATAAATTATATCAATCCCGCTCTTTTTAATAAAGCTTCTGGTTTTGGTTCCTGACCTCTAAAACGTTTGTACAAAATCATCGGATGTTCAGTTCCTCCTTTAGAAAGTACATTGTCTTTAAATTTTGTAGCTACTTCATGATTAAAGATTCCTTTTTCCTGAAAGTATTCAAATGCATCGGCATCTAGAACTTCAGCCCATTTGTAACTGTAATATCCAGAAGAATATCCACCTTGAAAAATATGTGAAAACGCAGTACTCATTGCATTTTCTTTCACCTCAGGATATAATTGAGTGTCTTTAAATTGTTCTGTTTCGAATGCTTTTAAATCAGTAATACTTGTTGGATCTTGTCCGTGCCAAGCCATATCTAATAATCCAAAACTTAACTGACGCAATGTTGCTAAACCTTCCTGAAAACTTGCACTTTCTTTAATTTTAGTAACATATTCCATCGGAATTACTTCGCCAGTTTCATAATGATTAGCAAACAAAGCCAAAGCTTCAGGTTCGTAACACCAGTTTTCCATAATCTGACTTGGTAATTCTACAAAATCCCAATATACCGATGTTCCAGATAAACTAGGGTAAGTTGTATCGGCTAACATTCCGTGTAATCCGTGACCAAATTCATGGAACAAAGTTGTTACTTCATTAAATGTAAGTAATGAAGGTTTCGTTTCGGTTGGTTTTGTAAAGTTACATACGTTTGAGATATGTGGTCTTTCGTTTATTCCGTCTTTTCTGTATTGCGATTTAAACGAAGTCATCCAGGCACCATTTCGTTTTCCTTTTCTTGGAAAAAAGTCAGCGTAGAAAACAGAAACCAATTCGTTTTTATCATTCGTAACTTCATAAGTCATTACTTCTTCGTGGTATTTATCGATATCAAATACTTCGGTAAAAGTAAGTCCGTATAGTTTTCCTGCAATTGTAAAAGCACCATTTAGTACTTTTTCTAACTGGAAATAGGGTTTTAGTTTCTCATCATCCAGATTAAAAAGCTGTTGTTTTAATTTCTCTGAATAATAAGCACTATCCCATTTTTCTAATTGCTCGATTCCGTCCAACTCTTTTGCAAAAGCAGTAAGTTGATCAAACTCTTTTTTGGCTGCAGGTTTGGCTTTAGCCAATAAATCATTTGAGAAAGAAAAAACTTTCTCAGGGTTTTCGGCCATACGTTCCTCCAGAACAAAATGAGCGTGGGTTTTATATCCTAATAAATTGGCTCTTTCAAAACGTAGTTTTACGATTTTAAGTACAATTTCCTGATTGTCGAATTCGTTATTTTGGAAAGATCTTGCTCCAAAAGCGATCGCAAGCTTCTTGCGCAATTCACGGTTATCAGCATACGTCATAAACGGAATATAACTCGGATGATCTAATGTAAAAATCCAACCTTCTTTTTCTTGGCTTTTGGCCAATGAACGAGCTGCTTCGATAGTTCCTTCTGGTAATCCTGCTAAATGGTTGTAATCGGTAAGATGTAATTCGAAAGCATTCGTTTCAGCTAAAACATTTTCGCCAAACTGCAAACTTAACTTAGATAACTCTTTGTCGATTTCGCGTAATTGGTTTTTCTTTTCTTCAGGCAAATTAGCTCCGTTTCTTGAAAAGCTTTTGTATTGTTTGTCCAAAAGAGTCGTTTGTTCCGGATTAAGATTCAAACTTTCTTTCTGATCGTAAACGGCTTTTACTTTTGTAAATAAAGCAGCATTTAAGCGAACATCATTTCCAAATTCAGATAATAACGGAGAAACATCCTGAGCGATTTTTTGCATTTCGTCACTTGTCTCAGCAGAATTTAAGTTGAAAAAGATACTCGAAACACGATCCAGAATATCTCCTGTATAATCCATTGCTACGATAGTATTCTCGAATGTTGGTGCTTCAGTATTATTTACAATTGCATCAATTTCGGCTTTCGCCAAAGAAATCCCTTCCTGGAAAGCAGGAACATAGTCTTCGATTTTAATTTGCGAAAAAGGGGCAGTATTGTGTTTGGTAATAAATGTTGAAAGTAAAACGCTCATTATGATATAATTATTTTATTAATTGAAGTCGATATTTTTGAATCTCAAAGATAGCAATTTATAAAAATCTAATCATCTAAACAGAATCGATTCTCGGCATAAAATCCTCTTAAATTGTGTTATAGATATGTTATTTATTTCTGTGCACGTTTTTAAAAGCGTAAATTGAAAAAATACGATTAGAATTATAAAATACTAATTAGAAATTGTAAACATAGAAATACGATGAATTATCAAATTGCAATAAAGAGAATAGATACGGTTAATGAAGTAGAGGGATATTGGACTGATGAAGATTTTATTCAGTTATTAGAAAAATTCAACTATCCAGATGGTGCAGCGGCAGAGAAAAGTAGTTTGCCAGAATTATTAGAAATGGCTATCTCCGATTACGAGCCTAACGAAGCAGCCGAAATAGTTTTGGGATATAAATTTAGTGATCGATTAAGCGAAGGGCAAATCGAACAGATATCGCACAATATGTTAATTGACAAGGTTTGTGAAGAATATCCAGAAATAGACATGCAAGGAACTTTGTTTCACATCAATCAGCTGCTTTTTAAAGCATACAACGGAAAATTTCCAAATGCAAAAGCTTCTGTTGTTCATTTCTCTATGACACCAACTGATGGTGAAGCACAAAAGTTGACAGCCGAAAATGTGCTGAAATTATTGAATAATGGCTTGTCTGATAGAAATCTTATTAAGAGATTGTTTGAAGATCAAATGTCTCAAAATATTCCATTTCCAGAAGCAGCAGCTATTGTTTGGGAATTGACAACAAAAGATGATATAAATTATAATCTCGTTACTTCAGAAAACTGGATAAATAAAGAAGATATAACTGAATATGAATTTGAAGCTGTTCTGGAGGATATTGAAGAGGAAGCGTAATTTTAGTTTTCAGTCGCAGTTTTCAGTCGCGGTTTATACTGAAAACTGCGACTGAAAACTGAAAACTATTTCAAGCCTTCTGAAGATTTGTAAACAGCTTCTTTCAAGCTTTCTTTATATGCTATGATTTTGTCTAAAACTACTTTATCATGGCTTCCTATGATTTGTGCTGCAAGAATTCCTGCATTTTTAGCTCCGTTTAAAGCTACAGTTGCAACAGGAACTCCGCCTGGCATTTGTAGAATCGATAATACAGAATCCCAACCATCGATAGAATTACTTGATTTTACAGGAACTCCAATTACAGGAAGTGGCGACATCGAAGCAACCATTCCAGGTAAATGAGCAGCTCCTCCAGCTCCGGCAATAATTACCGAAATGCCGCGATTATGTGCATTTTTACTGAAATCGAATAGTTTTTCTGGCGTTCTGTGTGCCGAAACGATATCTACTTCAACTTCTATATTAAATTGTTTTAATATGTCGATTGCATCTTGCATAACTGGCATGTCTGAGATGCTTCCCATTATAATGGCTACTTTGCTCATTTTATTTTTTATTTAAAGATTAAATGATTGAAGAATTTAAAGAGGAGTGTGATAATTTTTAAATTCTTCAATCTTTAAATTTTTTAATTTATGAAATTACTTTAATAGTATTCTTAACATCTTCAGCAATTCGTCTTGCTTCGTTCATATCTCCATTTACAATGGTAACATGTCCCATTTTTCTGAAAGGACGAGTTTGTTTTTTACCATATATATGTGGTGTAACACCATTCCATCCTAAAATGGTTTCGATGTTTTGATAAACTACATCACCAGAAAATCCTTCGGCTCCAACTAAGTTTACCATAACTCCTGCTACTTTACTATCAGTATTTCCTAACGGAAGATTCAATATCGCACGTAAGTGGTTTTCAAATTGTGATGTATAACTTGCTTCGATAGAATAATGCCCAGAATTATGTGGGCGAGGAGCAACTTCGTTTACTAAGATTTCATCGTCTTGAGTTTGGAACATCTCAACAGCCAAAAGTCCAACGTGGTTAAATTTCTCTGAAACATTAAGTGCAATAGCTCTTGCTTTCTGAGCTACTTTTTCGTCTATTCGTGCAGGGCAAATTACATATTCAACCTGATTTGCTTCTGGATGAAATTCCATTTCAACAACAGGATATGTTTTTATTTCTCCCGATGGATTGCGACAAACGATAACAGCAAGTTCATTCTTGAACGGAACCATAGTCTCGGCAATACATTCTACATTTGGTAGATTATCTAAATCTGATGTTTGACGAATAACTTTTACACCATTTCCATCATATCCAAACTCAGTACATTTCCATACAAAAGGCAATTTTAAATCTTGAATTTTAGCTTTTAAACTTTCCAGATTTTCAAATCTTTCAAATGGAGCAGTAGGAATATTGTTTTTAATGTAAAAATCTTTTTGGATTCCTTTATTCTGAATTCCTTTTAAGGTTTTTGGCGAAGGGTATACTTTTACGCCTTCATTTTCTAGTTTTTCTAGCGCTTCGAGGTTTACAAGTTCGATTTCGAAAGTCAAGACATCTACTTGTTTTCCAAAATTGTAAACAGTTTCAAAATCCATTAAATCCCCTTGAAAGAATTTATTACAGGCAATTTTGCTAGGAGCTTCATCGCTTGGGTCTAAAACATAGGTTTGTATGTCAAATTTGCGAGTGTCAAAAAGTAGCATTTTGCCTAATTGTCCACCGCCTAAGATTCCTAATTTAAAATCAGAAGAAAAATAATTCATTGTTGTGTGTTTGTGATGCGCAAAGATACTTTATAATGATTGAATAGGAAAATGCTATTTTATTTTCTTAAGAACCTCTCTTGCAACTGCTTTATATGCAGCGGTATGATTTGCATAATCCTTAGTTAAGATAATTTGCAATTCGGGATGAATCCAGTCGTAATACTTTCCTAATATGTGTAAAGTTCGCATAGAGTAGGCTTTTGCTGCTACTTTGGTATCGGTAATTAACCAATCAAAATTTGTTTCGATAATATCCTGAAGTTGAGTTTCAGAAAGTGTAATATCTGTTTTTTTATAATGAGAAATAATCAAAAGTTGACAGATTTTGGCAATTGGACGTATGGAACTTTCATCTTTTAATTTTTTCAGATTCGAACAAAAAAAATCAAGATGAGGTTGTAGCCATTCGAGCTTTTCATAAGATACAAATTCTAAAATCCAGCAGGCTTTGTGCGTATTTTTGTCATGAATATCGAAGCAAATCGAAATTAATTCGGGGAAATAATCAGGATTTTCCAAAATAGTTTGCGCCCCTTTAAGTCTGTTTTCTCTGTAAGCATTTACGTAATCAAGATTTTTTTGTAATTCAGAGGACATTGATTTTATTTTTTATTTGGAATTGAGCATCTAAAAATAGGTAATTTAATTTTTAAGCAACACTGTCTATTATGAAATCTTATTTATTTGCAGTTACTTTCCATATCGTATTTCCGCTATCATCATTTACAAGAAGTGATCCGTCTTTCATGACAGTAACTGCCACGGGACGTCCGTAAACTTCTGCTTTGTCTTCGTTAGCTACAAAACCAGTTAAAAAATCTTCAGGTTTTCCAGAAGGCTTTCCGTTAACAAAAGGAACAAAAACAACTTTGTAACCTGCTATTTTTGCTCGGTTCCAAGAGCCATGTTGACCTACGAAAATTCCGTTTTTGTATTTTGCAGGAAAACTATCTTTATTGTAAAATGCCAATCCCAAAGAAGCGGTGTGTGCACCAACAGAAACATCAGGTACAATTGCTTTTGCTGCTAAATCTTTACCTGCACCTTTCATTCTAGGATCAAGAATGTTGCCATAATAAGAATAAGGCCAGCCATAAAATCCATTTAGTTTGACGCTTGTAATATAGTCAGGAACTAAATCGTCGCCTAAATCATCACGTTCATTAACAGCAGTCCAAAGTTCATTATTCACGGGATTCCAATCCATTCCTACTGGATTTCTTAGTCCGGCTGCATAAATTTTTTCGCCAGTTCCATCAGGATTAATTTCTAGAATATTTGCTCGGCGTATTTCTTTATCCATTCCGTTTTCTCCATTGTTGCTTCCTGAACCTACAGAAATGTAGATTTTTGTTCCATCGGCATTTGCAATTAAATTTCTTGTCCAGTGATTGTTGTAACCGCCAGCAGGGAGTTCAAGGATTTTTTCTCCTTGGGATTCTAATTTTAAAGGATTATTTTTATAAGGATAACGATACAATCCATCTGTATTGGCTACATAAAAAAAATCTTTAAGAACTAACATCCCAAATGGTTTGTTGAGATTTTTAAGAAAAACTTCGCGGGTTTCAAATTTTCTGTCTTTATCAGAATCTCTAAAAATTGTAATTTGATTTTTGCTAGTTCTCGTTCCGCTTTCTACTACAAAAATATCATTGTTAGGCGCAATATAGGTCCAACGGGGATTATCGAAACCGTCAGCAAATTTTGTTACCGTAAAACCCTGAGGCGCTATTGGAGTTTTTCCTTCGGGCCATTTGATAACTTTACTACTATTTGTTTTAGATTCGGTGGCGTAGGGAAGAGGTAATGTGATTTCTCCAACTGCCGTTTTTACAATGTTTCCAGATTGATTTGTTGTCGCTTTTTTTTCTTCTTGTTTTGCTTGTCCAATACAAGCTGTCACTAACATTAATAATGATATCGAGAGTATTTGGGAGGTAGTTTTCATTATAGTTTATGGTTAAGATGTTATGAGGTAACAATTTACCGAATTAATGCGTGTTTTTAAAGAATGATTTGTAAATATTTAACATTCAGAAAAAAAATGTATACACTGTATATTTGTTACTTACATTTTGGTTGTAATTCTGTATCTTTGCGCATTATTTTAAATGTAAAAAATAATGATACAACTTCACGATAAACAATTTGTTCCGTTTATTTCGGCTAAAGAAATTGATTTTGCAATTACTAAAATGGTAGCTCAGGTACAAGATGATTTTGGAGATGAAATTCCAATTTTTATTGGTGTGCTAAATGGCTCTTTTATGGTTGTTGCCGATTTTTTGAAAAAATATAAAAAACACTGCGAGGTTACTTTTATAAAAATGGCTTCTTATGAAGGAACAGAAACTACTCATGATGTAAAGCAATTAATAGGTTTAAATCAAGATTTAACAGGGAGAACAGTAATTATCATTGAGGATATTGTTGATACTGGGAATACCTTAGTTGAACTTAAAGAGATGTTTAAAAAACAAAATGTGAAGCATTTAAAAATTGCTACTTTGTTCTTTAAGCCAGAAGCCTATAAAAAAGATATTAAGATTGATTATATCGGAATTCGAATTCCAAACAAATTTATTGTTGGTTACGGTTTAGACTACGATGGTTTGGGAAGAAATTTGGGAGAGGTATATAAATTAGCGGAATAAACTAGAACCAAAAACCAAAGAATTATAAATTAACTATTCACTTTAAACTTCTTTAAAAATAAAAAAGGAAGTACGACACAACACACAAACTATGATTAATATTGTTTTATTTGGAAAACCTGGAGCAGGAAAAGGTACTCAGGCAGAATTTTTAAAAGAAAAATATAAATTAACGCATCTTTCAACTGGAGATATTTTTCGCTTTAATTTAAAAAATGATACAGATTTAGGTAAGAAAGCAAGAGTTTTTATGGACAATGGTGAATTAGTTCCTTGCGAAGTTACTACTGCAATGTTAATAGATGAAGTGAATAAACATCCAGGTACTGAAGGATTTTTGTTTGACGGTTATCCAAGAACATTAGATCAAGCAAGAGCTTTGGATAAATTTTTGCCAACAATTGGATCTAGTGTAACTGCAACAATCGCTTTAGAAGCTGATGATGAAATTCTGGTAGCGCGTTTATTAGAAAGAGGAAAAACTAGTGGTAGAGCTGATGATCAGGATGAAGAAAAAATTCGTGTAAGATATCAGGAATATAATGAAAAAACTGCTCCATTAATAGGGTATTATAAAGAACAAAATAAATTCCACGCTGTAAACGGTATCGGGTCTATTGAAGAAATAACTGAGCGTTTGACAAGTGTAATTGATAATTTGTAATAAAAGAAAATAGTTTAAAGTTTAAGGTTTGAAATTTGCCTAAGTAATATTTATTTGGGCAAATTTTAGGCTTTAAACTTTAAATGTTTAAATATAAAAATGGAGATACTAATAATATTTTTTCTAATAATTTTAAATGGGGTTTTCTCAATGTCGGAGATCGCATTGATTTCGGCAAGGAAGAATAGATTAGAGACAGCTGCCAAAAAAGGAAATAAAAGTGCCAAAATTGCTCTTGATTTAGCTAATTCCCCAAATAAGTTTTTATCTACTGTACAAATCGGAATTACCTTAATAGGAATTTTGACAGGTATTTATAGTGGTGATAAAATCACGATGGATGTTGAGGCTTTTGTTAGCAAATTTGAAGTTTTTCAACCTTATGCGCATTCTGTTGCTGTAGGGATTGTAGTCGTGGTTTTAACTTTCTTTTCTCTTGTTTTGGGTGAGTTGTTGCCTAAAAGAATTGGATTGAATCATCCTGAAGCTATTGCTAAAGCGGTGGCTTTGCCAATGAAGATTATTTCGATTATTACGGCTCCGTTTATTTGGTTGTTGACCAACTCGACAGATTTTTTATTGAATGTTTTGCAAATAAAACCTACTGCCGATGGTAAAGTTACCGAAGAAGAAATAAAAGCTATTATTAAAGAAGGTACAGAGGGTGGTGAAGTACAGGAGATAGAACAAGATATTGTGGAACGTGTTTTTCATATCGGTGATAGAAAAGTTAACTCGTTAATGACGCATAGAAAATCAGTGGTTTTTTTACCATTAAATTCAGATAAACAGCGTGTAAAAGAATTAATTCTAGAAGATTTACACTCCATTTATCCTGTTTATACAGAGAACTATGATGATATTTCGGGAGTTGTTAACTTGAAAACAATTTTTGCCAATATTGAAAAAGAAGATTTCAGTTTAGCTTCTATAATGACCGAAGCTCCTTTTATAATGGAGCAAACTACGGCTTATAAAGCATTAGAGAATTTTAAGAAAACGGGAATACATTATGCTTTCGTTTCTGATGAATATGGAATTTTTCAAGGGATTATAACATTAAATGATATTCTGGAAGCTCTTGTAGGAGACGCTGCCGATTTTTATAAAGACGAATTTCAGTTAATAGAAAGAGAAGATGGAACTTGGTTGGTCGATGGACATTATTCATTGCATGATTTCCTAACTTATTTTGAGTTAGATGAATTAATTAATGATTATGAAGTTACAACAGTAAGTGGTTTAATAATGACTGAATTATCTCGTATCCCTAAAGAAGGAGAGAAATTAATTTGGCAAAAGTTTGAGTTGGAAGTCATCGATATGGATGGCGTAAAGATTGATAAAGTATTAATAAAAGCATTAAAAGGTTAACATTAAAATAGTTTTCAGTTACAGTTTTCAGTCGTAGTTTGCGATGAAAACTGTAACTGCGACTGAATACTAAGAAATATGACAGAGGGAAATTTTGTAGATTACGTTAAAATATTTGTTTCTTCCGGTAAAGGAGGAAAAGGTTCTACGCATTTACATAGAGAGAAGTTTATTGAAAAAGGTGGTCCAGATGGTGGAGATGGTGGTCGTGGAGGTCATGTTTTTTTAGTTGGGAATAAAGGACTTTGGACTTTGTTTCATTTAAAGTTTGCTCGTCATATTAAAGCTGGACACGGTGGAGACGGTGGAGGTGACAGAAGTACTGGAGCAGATGGTGATGATAAATTTATTGAAGTGCCGTTAGGAACGGTTGTAAAAGATAAAGAAACAGGCGAAACCTTGTTTGAAATTACGGAACACGGAGAAAAACAAATCCTTTCAAGAGGAGGAAAGGGTGGTTTAGGGAACTGGCATTTTAGAAGTTCAACAAACCAAACGCCTAGATATGCACAACCAGGTTTACCAGGTGTAGAAATGGATGTAATCCTGGAGCTTAAAGTTCTTGCCGATGTAGGATTAGTTGGTTTTCCTAATGCTGGAAAATCTACTTTATTATCGGTATTAACATCTGCAAAACCTAAAATTGCAGATTATCCGTTTACTACATTAAAACCAAATTTAGGAATTGTAGCTTATAGAGATTTTCAATCTTTTGTAATTGCTGATATTCCTGGAATTATAGAGGGTGCTGCAGAAGGAAAAGGTTTAGGTCATTATTTCCTGCGTCATATAGAACGTAATTCGACTTTATTGTTTCTTGTTCCTGTAGATACACCAGACATTAAAGCAGAGTACGATATTTTGGTTAATGAATTAACAAAGTATAATCCTGAAATGCTAGATAAAGAGCGTTTGTTGGTAATTTCTAAATGCGATATGCTGGATGATGAGCTTAAAGCTGAGCTAAAGGTTGAGCTTGATGTTGCTTTTAAAGATATACCATATATGTTTATATCTTCTGTTGCGCAGCAGGGACTATCAGAATTGAAAGATAAATTGTGGAAAATGTTGAATGATTAATATCTGTAACGGAAATATCATAAAATAAAAAAACCACCAATTGGTGGTTTTTTATTTTATGGGGCAAGGTGTTTTTACAAACTGAAGTTTTTAGAAATACCAATGTTCATTGTTTTTCCAAAATTTAATCCAATACGTTCTTGTCTTGGGTCATTTTTTCCATCAATGTTGTCATAGTTAAGTCCTCCTATAGAGAAATTTAAACCAAAACCTCTTTTCATGTTTATGAATAAAGCTGGAGTAATGTAAGCGTACATTCCTTTTGCATCATTTATAGAGTTTTGTTGGTAACCAGATCCTATGTCAGCAAAAATTGCAAACGTTTCGTTTAATGGTCTAGAGTAACGAACAAATGCTCCAATTTTTTGATTGTCAGAATTGTCAGCAAGGTCATTATGAATACTTCCAATAGTAGCATCTACTCCTGCAGTCCAGTTTTCAGAAAACTGATAACCGAATCTTGGAGAGAATTCAAAAGATTCTTTTTTAGCTTCTCCAACTTTATCAGAAGAATATCCAACATTTCCTCCTACAAGGATTGAACCTTTTTGTGCTGTAGCCATTGCAGAAACAACTAAAGCAATACATAATAGTAATTTTTTCATCTCTAATATAAATTTAATTTATGCAAAAGTATATATTTTTTTATAAGAAATTGATTATGAGTAATTTATTTTTAATAAATTATTTATTACATATTTAATTATGAAATAAAATGAATATATGAAGATAGAATTGTTTTTGATTCTGCGAAATTCATAAATATTAGGTAGGATTTGATTGATATGTTTATTTTAAGGATTGTGGTTAGATGTTTAATTGTGAAAATGCACTATATTCGCAGAACTAAAAATATTTAATACGTATGAAAAAAATAATTTTATTTTTGACAATGTGCCTTATGGCTTTTCCTGTGAGAGCAGATGAAGGAATGTGGTTCTTGATGTTTATTGAGAGATTAAACCATAGAGATATGCAGAAGATGGGCTTACAACTTACATCCGAAGAAATCTACAGTATCAACAACCATAGTTTGAAAGATGCTATAGTTCAGTTTAACGGAGGATGTACTGCCGAAATCGTTTCTAAAAACGGTTTAGTGTTAACAAACCACCACTGTGGATATGATGCTATTGCAGAACTTTCTACTGAAGAACAGAATTACTTAAAAAATGGTTTTTGGGCAAAAGATAAAAGTGCCGAAATGAAACCAAAATCATTATATGTTCGTTTCTTCGTTCGTATGGATGATGTTTCTAAAAGAATTTTATCTAAAGTAGATGATAAAATGACTGAAGCAGAAAGAAACAAAGTTATTCAACAAGAAATTGCTTTAATCGAGAAAGAAAATAATGAAGGAGGAAAATATACTGTTTCAGTTCGTCCATTCTTTCAAGGAAATGAATACTACTATTTTGTATACCAAGATTACAAAGATGTACGTTTAGTAGGAACACCACCAGAAAGTGTTGGAAAATTTGGAGGAGATACTGATAACTGGGAATGGCCACGTCATACGGGAGATTTCTCTATGTTTAGAGTATATGCTGATAAAGACGGAAATCCTGCAGAATATTCTAAAGATAATGTGCCTTTACAACCAAAACATTACTTACCAGTAAGTTTAAAAGGAGTTAAAGAGAATGATTTTGCTATGATTTTAGGTTATCCAGGAAGAACAAACCGTTGGATGCCAGCTGGAGGAATTGAGCAAAACATTAAGTATGCTTATCCTGCTTGGGTTGAAGGTGCAAAAACTGGAATGGACCAAATGAAAAAGTATATGGACAAAGATGCAACAGTTCGTTTGCAATATGCGTCTAAATATGCTTCGACAGCAAACTACTGGAAAAACCGTCAAGGTATGATTGATGCTTTAACAAAAGCAGGAACAGTAGCTACTAAAACAGAACAAGAAGATAAGTTCTACGAATGGGCTACTAAACCAGAAAATAAAGAAAAATACGAAAATGTAATTCCGACTATTAATGGTTATTATAGAGAAACGAATTTAAAAGCGACTCACGATAATTACTTAACTCAACTTTTGCGTACTTCTAGCTATGCAACGGGACCATCAAATTTAGGAAATGCATTGATTGCTTACTATAAAGAGAATGATGCTAAAAAGGCAGAAATGTTACCTAAGATTAATGCTTTAATTGAAAGTATTTATGGTGAATTTTATGCGCCACTTGAAAAAGACGTGTTAGCTGCTCAATTAAATTTATACGCTTCTAAAGCAACTGAGTATGGTTTAGCTCCACAAATAGCTAAAATGAAATCTGAGAATAATGGTGATTTTACTGCAGATGTTACTAAAGCAACTGAAATAAGTTATTTTACATCTAAAGATAAAGTATTAGCATTTATGGCAGATCCAAAACCATTGGCGATTGTACACGATCCATTGTATATTATCTCTAATGATTTGTTAACTAAATACCGTACAAAAACAGACGGACAATTAAAAGCTGATGATAGTTTTGCAATTGCTTACCGTGAATTGGTAGAAGGTTTAAGAGTGTCTAAATTAAACACAATTAAATATCCAGATGCTAACTCTACTTTAAGATTAACTTACGGAAAAGTTCGTGCTTTGCCAGAAGATAAGAGAAATGATGCTAAAGTTAATAATTATACTACAATGGCCGGAATGGTTAAAAAGTATAAAGCAGGAGATCAGGAATTTGACTTACCAGCTAGATTATTAGAATTAAACAAAGCAAAAGATTTTGGTCAATATGCAGATAAAGCTGGATATATGCCAGTAAACTTCTTAACAGATAATGATATTACAGGAGGAAATTCAGGTTCGCCAGTTCTTAACGGAAAAGGAGAATTAATCGGAATTGCTTTTGATGGTAATATTGAAGCTATGGCTGGAGATGTTATTTTTGATCCTAAATTACAAAGAACTATCAATGTTGATATTCGTTATGTACTTTGGATTATCGATAAATATGCAGGAGCAAAACACATTGTTGATGAAATGACAATTGTGAAATAGTTTGATTTATTTCTAAAAGTAAACCCGACAAGTTTTTGAAGCTTGTCGGGTTTTTTTATGTTTAAAAATGGGCTTCGACTTCGCGCAGCCTGACAAAAAAATATGGTGTCTTATTTTGGAATTTGGATTTTTTATATTGGAATTTTAAAACTTTTGTTAATTAACCTTTACACGAATTCCTTTGCTATGACTTGAAAATTCTGGAGCATACATACTTTCGATTGTAGAAATTCCATTAGAGAAGTTACCGCCATTGTTTACTCTAATATCATATTCCAGTACATAAGTTCCTTTATTTACCTTATCAAAGAAAAAGTGTGTTGCGGCATCTTTTGTACTCATATAATAACCCAATCGATCTTTGTATTTATATTCTGAAAGAACATTTACAGGTTCAAAACAAGAAGCTCTCATGTCTTTTAAGTGAACGAATTCCATATCTTCTTTGGACGAAATGATTAATCTTACCGTAATTAAATCACCGATTTTTAAAGGAGATTTTGTTGTGATTTTCTGTAATTGATCTCCGTCAACTGTTTTTGTTTTGATGTATAATTCTTTAGAAACAGATAAAGTTGTATTTGGGTTTGTTTTAATTTTATCTAAATCTTCAAAATACTGCCAATACACGCCTCCAAAACCTGGAACTTTTGATTTGTTTTCTATTTTTACAGAAGCCATTTCTTTTTTTACTTCATCAGCTTTCCAGTTGAGTTTGATATAGCCAGTTGCAGCTTCTTTTTCGTTTTCAGTTAATTTTTTGGTTAGGATTTTTTCGTCCCCAATTTTAATAACAGTATTATCTTTTACGCTTAACCAATCATTGCCTTGCATTAATAAAGCATAAACGGCTTCGGTAGTCGATTTTGTAGTCGGCCAGTTTTTGGTTTGTTTATTTTTTAGCAGCCAGACTTTCATTGCATCTACAGATTTGGTGTCATTATTTACTTCGGCGAAAGCCTCGATTAATAAAGCCTGAGTTTCTATAGGTGCCTGATACCAATACCATCCCGATTTATTCGCAATCCAGTACATTCCCCAATCGTCATTATTGGAAGCTGTTTCTTTCAGGCTTTCGATGATTTTTTTAGCTGTTTCACTTTCTCCGAAGCGATTTAGGGTTAAAGCAGCTAATCCTTTTTCGTAAAGGGAATATTTTAGCCAATCTTTTTTAGTTGTTTCTAAGTACAATTTGGTTGCTTTTTTCAACGTGTCAGAAAGCGGATAATTATCTAAATAAAAACTTCTGGTATAGAGATAATGTAAATCAGAATAAGGATTAATCCAGATTAGTTTACTGGTTGCTTTTAAGCTTTTAGTTTGAGTTTTATAGTATTCTAAAAACTTGTTATCTAAAAACGGAATTCCGGTTTTGGTAATAGCATTAATTTTTTCATCATTATCTTTAGTTTTATTTAATTTAGATAAATGACCTAAACCTGCCAAAATGTGTCTTGTGATATACTCGCTTTCGTCACTTCCGTCAAACCATGAAAATCCTCCAGATGTTTTTTGCTTTTGTTTTAGTTTATCAAAAGTAGCTTCTTGAGAAGTTTTCATTTTCTCCAAATCAAATAAAAGCGCTAGATTCTTTTTCTTTTCTTCTTCGCTTTGTGCATCATTTAGCCAAGGAGTTTCTGCCAGAATAATTGATTTTAGTTCTTCGTTTTCTTCTAATTTTGAATTCAGTTTTCCATTCTTTCTCCAATCTTCAAAAACAGTTGCAATTTTCGGATTACTCGAAATAATTTGAGAAGCCAAAGTATTGGCATAAAAACGAGCAAAAGTCTGTTCAGCACATTCGTGCTCATATTCCATTAAATAGGGTAAAGACTGTATGGCAATCCATGCAGGATTTGATGTATATTCTAATGTAAGTTGGTGATTTTTTAAAGTTGTAGAAATATTGTTCTTTAAATTCTCAAGCGTATACTCTTTGGTTGAATTTTCTCGAACCCAAATTGGGATGCTTTCAGTAACCAACATATTATTAGTTAAAACAGGAAGGATGTTTTCTTCTCCATCAGAGAAGTTGCCTGATTTAGCCAGAATTTTATATTGTACGCCTTGTAAACCTTCCGGAATCGAAATTGTCCAACTTGCCGTTGTATTTCCAAATGCACCAACAGTAAAGTTTTTAACGTTTTTTGCATTCAGCATTTTTACATCTATTGGTTGCATAGTTGTAGCATCATAAAACTGTAGAATTGCAATTCCGGTTTTAGCTTCTGCGGTAACATTTGATATTTTAGTACTGATAACAATAGTGTCTTTTTCTCTTAAGAAACGTGGGAAATTCGGTAAAACCATCAGTTCTTTTTGAGTAATAACAGTTTTTTCTAAATAACCTGAAACAGCATCTTTGTTATGTGCCAATAATCGAAGTTTCCAAGCAGTTAAAGCTTCGGGAGAAGTAAAATTGAAGCTTACTTTTCCGCTAGCATCAGTTTTTAAATTAGGGTAAAAGAAAGCTGTTTCCGAAAGGTTCTTTCTTGCTTTTACTTGAGTTAGTTCTTCTAGAGCATTTTTTGTTGTAATGATTATTACACCATTAGCAGCTTTACTTCCATAAAGAGCAATTGCTTGGGGAGCTTTTAAAACATCCATAGAAAGAATGTCGCTAGGGTTAAGGTTTTTAATAGAGTTTTCGGATACAACTTCACCATCGAGTATATATAAAAGATTACTATTTGGGTCAAGAGAACCAGCTCCTCTTATTGATATTCCTTTTATTATTCCCGATAATGTGTCTGCAGTATTATATACTTGATTATCTGCTTCAACTTGAAGGCTTTCTGAATTGACTTTTGTAACGGCAGAAGTAAGCGATCTTTTTTCTCTTTTAATACCATACGCAGTAACTACAACTTCTTGTAAACTCTGTGAAGCTTCCTTTAAAATAATATCAATGTTTTTTTTGTTTTGTATAATAATTGATTGACTATCGTATCCTATAAATGAAAAGACTAATTCTTCACCATTTACAGCTTCAATCTCGTAATAGCCATCGAAATCAGAACTGGTGCTTCTCTGAGTATTTTTAATGGTGATTGATACGCCTGGGATTGGCAAGCCTGTGTTGTCTGAGATGACTCCAGAAATCATTTTAGCGTTTAAAGGTTTTTTGATTTTTTTATTGAGTTGTCTTTTATATTCTCTTTGAAGATATAAGGCGCTATTACTGTTGTTGAAATCAAATCCGAACCAAATTAATTTAATGCTTTCGTTTTTAAAATCTATACGATTTGAGGGATTATTCAAATTAGAAAGGGTAACGTTGATTTTTTCAAACCCTAACAGTGATTTGTAGGTATTTCCATTACTATATTCATCAAAAGTTAAACCATTCCATTCTTTCGTGCTAAATTGATCTAGAGAGCTATCATACATTGATGCGAGTACTTCGGATTCCTTTTTAGTATTAATACCTTTCAATTTGAAAGACCAGTTTTCATTGCTTCCTGGTTGTATCTTACTTCTAAATGTTTCTACATTAAATTTTAATTGTGGATTTTCAGTTTTTAGAAATACAGAAAGATTAGAACTAAATCTTTCATTTTCGAATATGCTTTCAAAGGTGATGCTTACCGCATTTTGAAAATCTTTTTTCAAAGGAATTTTAATTATGGTTTCGTTGTTTAGAAGATGATAAGTCTCTTCATGAAAAGTGGAGCTATTGTAGTTTCCAGTTGCAGTGATATACAATTCAGGAATAACAGATGAAAGTTTTATTAATGCAAAGCCATCTTTTTTTGCGTCTGTATTAATTTGTTGTACAGTAAATAATTTACTAGCATCAAATTTGTCTTTGCTTTGTGTTAGTTCAAAATTTGAAACATCTTCGATAAGATTATTAAAGTTGTCTTTTGCTGAAAAAATAATTTTATAACTTCCAGATTTGTAATTTGAAATAAAATCTAAAGGAATAATCTTATCTTTTTCGGTATCAATATTTTTTGAAAAGACTAAGGTTTCAGGTGTTGTTTCTTTTAAATTTTGATTGTTTTCGTAAGGAAATGATTTTTCAAAATCTTGAGAAGAGATTCCTTCAATATCTGGCTGAGGAAAAATTCTTCCTTTAAATTTAGATGATTGTGGGTTGATAAAATATATCTTCAATTCGCCTTTTACAGCTAGAAACTCACCATTTAAGTTGGTGCTGTTAAGTTTGATTTCGTTTTTGTTTTTGGTTTCAATTTCAGGAGTAATTAAAGCTTTAAGTTCTAAATTATGATAACCCACTTTTAGAGTCGTTTCAGATTCATGTGTTTCGCCATTTATATCTGTAACATTAGCGATTATTTTGTAATTAAAAATAGGGAGTTGTTCTTTTATTGCGTTTTTAGAAGGCTGTGCAATAAATTCAATTATAAATTTTCCTGAAGCATCAGTTTTAGTCTCTCCACTAGCAATAATTTCATTTTGTTCTTGGGAATAATAGTTTCTAAAATAATTAGTGTATCTACTTACTGTATAAGTTACGTTTGCATCAGAAATGTTACTTCCTGCAAAAGCTTTTGCATTACCCTTTATCTTTATTGATTGGTTAAGTTGGAAGCTTTCCTTTTTAGGCTCAAAAGTGACTTCAAATTTTGGACGTTTGTATTCCTCAACTCTAAACTCGATTTGAGAGTCTTCAAAAATAGCATTGTCCCAAAATGGATGCTCATCTTCTTTTTTGTTGTAAACTGCATCATTTTCATAATCATCTGGTTCTTCGGTTTTTATTTTGTAGTTTCCAGTAAGACCTGTTTTAGGGAGTACAAATTCGCCAGAAAAAGAGCCAAATTCATTTGTAGTCACATCAAAATTTTTGAATTCGTTATCGTCGGCATCTTCAATTATTATGGCAAATTTTGTATTTGCAATGACAGATGTTTTTTGTTTTATTTTCTGAACAGCTATTCCTTTGTAATATACAGTTTGCCCAGGACGGTAAATGGCGCGGTCTAGATAAAATTCAATTTTTCCCTTAGAAGCTTCTTTATCTTCTGATGAATACTCGTTATTATAGTATAGGTAGTTTTTTTTAATCGAGAGGGTATCACTTGTGTTATATAAATTTATAACCTCATAAGTTGAATTGTCCTTTGGTTTATTAAAAACGGCAACACCGTCCTTATTGGTTTTGATGTTGAAAGTTGATGATTGGATGGTTACATTTTCTAATGGTTTTCCTGTTTTTCTGTCTAAAACCTGATAGATTTCTGATTTAATATTTTGCGATGCTAAAACAGCTAGGTTTGAAATTGTAATGGTTTCAAAAGTAAAAGCTTTCCTGTCTTTTGAATCGGATTCGCTTTCAAAATAGGCCAAATATGAACCCGTTTTTAGTTGAGGAAGTAGTACTTCAGTTGAATATTCTAAAAAATCCTTTTTATTGGTAAGAGAATAAGATTTTGTAATAATGGGCTGTTTGTTTTTAATAATGAAGTTTTTTACACTATCTCTTTTTGAATTATATCTTTCTAATTCAGAAATTTGATTTTGTGTTACTTGATAAAATGAAATTTTAAAATTTTCAACATTTTTGTATCGTATAAATGCTCGTGTACTTTCATTGTTATAACCGTATTTTTGAAGCTCTACATTTAAAGTTTTATTTAAAATAATTTCTTTTTTTTGGATAGCTAATTTGTAGGCATTCGAACGATTGTTTGTCTTTAGGACGCTATCTAAAGTTACAATTGCTTGAATGTTATAATCGGGATGGTCTTTTTTGGAGACATTTTCAGATAAATAAGAAGCTTTTTCTAATTGGATTTTTTGGATTAAAAGTAGGTCAGTTGAGTTTTTTTGAAGAGATATTAATGCCTGAAAATAGTCGTTATCTGAATTTATTAAATATTGTTTACAAAATTGAATTCGTTGCCATAAGTTTTCTGCATCAGGATTGTTTGCTTCTTGTTTTTGATATAATTTTAAAGACAATTTTAAATTTTCGTTTATTACAAAGTCAAAATTCAGCTTTAAAAAAGTGTTTGATTTTCCTAATAAATCTTTTTTGTAAGGTGAAAAATCGCTTTTTTGGATTTCCCATTGGCGAATTTTTTGTGTGTAAATTGCTATGTTTTCTGATATGACATAGTCTAATAAACTCAAGGCTCTGAACTTGTCTATAGTTGAATAATCAAAAAGGGGTTCGTAATTTATTAAAAGAGTATTCTTTAAAAGTGTTTCGTTTTCCAAAGAGTTTTTTAGAGCTAGACTAATTTGATCTGTAAAGTTGTCTTTGGTCCATGTCAAAAAATCTTCATCTAGGAAAGTAACATTTGATCTTTGGTTAATTTTATATTCATTACGACTATAATAATTATTCAAACATTTAGCATAAACTAAATTTAAAATTGCTTTTGATGGGATTGATGCTCGATTGATTTCAAATTTCAAGTTATTCAAAATCTTTGATTGAGCATTTTCGTCAACGACCTGTAGGTATTTTGAGTTATAAAAAAAGCATTTTATAATTTGTACTTCGTCTTTATTAGCAACTGCCTTTTTATAGATTTTAGTAACAATTTCATTAGCAGTTTTTATTTTGCCGAGATCTTCATTTTCAATTACTTTATTCCAGTTTTTTTCATATTGTTGCCCAAATATTGAGGTAGAAATTAGAAATAAGACAAAATAGATATTCTTCATAAAAACTGGTTTAGTATTATTTTAAAAGATTGATGTAGTATTGAAAATAAATCTCGTACAAATTACTAATTTATACTTAAAAAGAAATGATACGTTTTATATTTCCACTATTTTTGAAGAATGAAACAAATAATAATTGTCTTTCTTTTGCTTCCGACCCTAATATGGTCGCAATCTAATTTTGAGAAAGCGCAAAAGTTATTTGAAGCGCAGAAATTTGATAAAGCTGAAACACTTTTTGAATCAGTTTTAAAGGAAAAACCGTCAGATTTAAAAACAATTGAATATTTAGGAGATATAGCTACTCAGAATAAAGAATGGGATCAAGCTGTTGGGTATTATAAAAAATTAAAGCAACTAAAGCCATCTGGAGCTAACTATTTCTATAAATATGGAGCGGCTTTAGGGATGAAAGCTCTTGGAGTAAGTAAATTTAAGGCTTTTGGAATGATAGATGAAGTAAGAGGTTCGTTTGAACAAGCAATCGTACTTAACCCGAAACATATAGAAGCACGTTGGGCACTTATAGAATTAAATTTGCAATTGCCTGGAATTGCTGGTGGTAGCCAGAGTAAAGCTATAAAATATTCAGATGAATTGTTAAAATTGTCACCGATAGATGGCTATTTGTCAAGAGGGCATATTGATGAATATTTTAAAAGATATTCGGATGCAGAACGACAATATAAACATGCCATTATTGTAAGTAAATCAAAAGCCAGTTATCTAATGCTTGCCAATTTGTATCAGAAAAAAATGAATCAACCTGAAAAGGCCAAAACAATTTTGGAAGAATACAAACAGAATCAGCATTAACTAATTGATCAATAATAAATAAACGAATAACCGAACAAACTAAAATGAGAACACATTTTATCGCCATAGGTGGGAGTGCAATGCACAATCTGGCATTAGCATTACACAATAAAGGATATCAAGTTACAGGAAGTGATGATGCAATTTTCGAACCTTCGAAATCACGCTTGGAGAAAAAAGGAATCTTGCCTCTGGAAATGGGTTGGTTTCCTGAAAAAATTACTTCAGATATCGAGGCAGTAATTTTAGGAATGCACGCTAAGGCAGATAATCCAGAATTGCTAAAAGCTCAAGAATTAGGATTGAAAATTTATTCTTATCCGGAGTTTTTATATGAACAATCAAAGAATAAAACACGTGTTGTTATTGGTGGTTCTCACGGAAAGACTACAATAACCTCGATGATTTTACACGTAATGCATTATCATAATATCGAGGTCGATTATATGGTTGGAGCACAATTAGAAGGATTTGATACAATGGTGCATCTTACCGAAGAGAATGATTTTATGGTTCTGGAAGGAGATGAATATTTATCTTCACCTATAGATAGAAGACCTAAGTTTCATTTATATCAACCAAATATTGCTTTGATTTCAGGAATTGCTTGGGATCATATCAATGTTTTTCCTACTTATGAGAACTATGTAGAACAGTTTGAAATTTTTATTGAAAAAATTACAAACGGTGGGATATTGGTCTATAACGAAGATGACTCTGAAGTGAAACGTGTGGCAGAATCAGCTACGAACCCAATTAGAAAATTACCATATCATACACCAAATTATACGGTAAGCGATGGAGTAACACTTCTTGAAACGCCTGAAGGAAATATGCCTATTGAGGTTTTTGGAGCTCATAATTTGAACAACTTAGCTGGAGCAAAATGGATTTGCCAAAATATGGGTGTAGATGAAGCCGATTTTTATGAAGCAATTGCTAGTTTTAAAGGTGCATCTAAACGATTAGAAAAAATAGCAGAAGCAAAGAATAGAGTAGCTTATAAAGATTTTGCACATTCACCAAGCAAAGTTGCAGCAACAACAAAAGCAGTAAAAGAGCAATACCCAAATCGTAAATTAGTAGCTTGTTTAGAGTTGCATACGTATAGTAGTTTAAATGCTGACTTCTTAAAAGAATATGAAGGAGCTTTAGAATATGCAGATGTTGCTGTTGTTTTTTATTCGCCAGATGCAGTAAAAATAAAACAATTAGAAGAAGTTACTTACGAACAAATTGCTATAGCCTTTAATCGTAAAGACTTGATTATTTACACGAATCCAAAAGATTTTAAAGATTACTTATTCAATTTAGATTTAGAAAATTCGGCATTGTTATTAATGAGTTCTGGGAATTATGGAGGATTGAACTTTGATGATGTAAAAGGATTAATTACAATATTATAATGTTAATGGAAGAAAGTTCTTTTATATCTATATCCAATTGGTCTGAAGACGATAAGCCACGTGAAAAATTGATGCTAAAAGGCAAAGATGTTTTAAGTGATGCCGAACTAATCGCTATTTTGATTGGTTCAGGAAGTAAAAATGAATCGGCTGTTGATTTGAGTAAAAGAATTCTTTCTAGTGTAGATAATAATCTAAATGCTTTAGGTAAATTATCAATTACACAATTAATAGGCTTTAAAGGAATAGGTGAGGCTAAGGCTATTTCGATTTTAGCCGCAACAGAATTAGGACGACGCAGAAGGGCAGAGGATGTTGTAGATTTAATCAAGATTACATCGAGTAAAGTAGTTTTTGAAATCATGCAACCTATCATTGGAGAATTACCACATGAAGAGTTTTGGGTTGTGTTTTTAAATAATTCAAATAAAGTTATTTCAAAATCACAATTGAGTAAAGGAGGAATTACTGGAACTCTTGTAGATGTTAGGTTGGTTTTTAAAATGGCACTTGAAACAGGAGCAACTTCATTGATTTTATGTCATAATCACCCTTCTGGATCATTAATTCCTAGTGAACAAGATAAAGAAATTACAAAAAAGCTTAAATTGGCAGGCGAAAGCTTAGATATTAAAGTGTTAGATCATATTATAATTATTGAAACTGGATATTACAGTTTTTTAGATGAAGGAATTTTTTAAGAATGAAAAATAATACCATAATTACAGATGTTTTTTTTGATTTAGATCATACGCTTTGGGATTTTGATAAAAATTCTGAATTAGCATTTGAAAGTATTTTGAAAAAAAATCACCCAACAATTGAAATCAATGCTTTTATAGAAAAGTATATTCCAATAAATCAGGCTTGTTGGAAATTGTATCAAAATGATGAAATTTCGCATATAGAACTACGTTATAATAGACTAAAGCATACTTTTGATGCTTTAGATTACGTTGTTTCAGATAGTTTAATTGATGAAATGGCCGAAGAGTATATTCAGTTATTACCATTAAATAATTATCTTTTTGATGGAGCAATTGAAATTTTAGAATACTTAAAAGATAAATACAGATTGCATATCATTACAAACGGATTTGCAGATGTCCAGTATAAGAAAATATCAAATTCAAACATTGAAACCTACTTTCAGACAATAACAAATTCTGAAAATGCAGGGGTAAAGAAACCTAATCCTATCATTTTTGAATATGCCTTGAATTCTGCTAATTCTAAAAAAGAAAACAGCATCATGATTGGAGATTGTTTGGATGCCGATGTTCAAGGAGCTTTAAATGCCGGACTTGATGTAATCTTCTTCAATGATAAAAAAGTAGAAGCACAACATAACATTAAACAAATAAACCATTTATTAGAACTTAAAAATTACTTATAAAATTATGAAAACAAAAATCTTATTATTACTTATATTTATTTCAAGCTATGGCTTTTCTCAGTCAGTGAATGATTACAAAGCAGTAATTATTCCGTTGAAATATGATTTTATGAAAACTGATAATCAATATAGATTAGCTACGCTTACCAAGTTTAATTTAAATAAAGCAGGTTTCGAAGCATTTTATGCTAATGACGCAATTCCGCAAGACTATAACAGATGTGATTTGTTAAATGTAGATGTTATTAGAGATAATGGTTTTTTGGTAACAAAACTGTATGTAGTATTTAAAGATTGTTACGGAAAAATTGTTTTTACATCAGATATAGGAAAGAGTAAAACCAAAGATTTTGATGGAGCATATTCTGAAGCCTTAAATCAAGCTTTTTTATCAATTAATGCATTGCATTATAAATACAATGGAACAAAAGCTACGACAACTAATAATCAAACTTCAGTGAATAATCAGGTTGCAGTTGCTCCTGTTGCTGTAACAACCAATGCTGCAGTTGTTAATACAGTTGTAAACAATAATGATCCTAATTTATTGTATGCGCAACCTACAGAAACAGGTTATCAATTAATCGATAAAACGCCAAAAGTAGTTATGAAATTAATGAAAACGTCTCGTCCAGATTCTTTCATCGCTATAAAAGGAGATATTCAAGGTTCTCTAAATGCTAAAGACAACGAATGGTATTTTGAATACTATAAAAATGATAAATTAGTTTCAGAAAAAGTAATCGTAAAATTCTAAACTAATTTTATA
The DNA here is from genome assembly GCF_002156885.1 of Flavobacterium sp. AJR. Taxonomy (NCBI): domain Bacteria; kingdom Pseudomonadati; phylum Bacteroidota; class Flavobacteriia; order Flavobacteriales; family Flavobacteriaceae; genus Flavobacterium; species Flavobacterium sp. AJR. The sequence goes on from NZ_NCWQ01000002.1 coordinate 168,962, forward strand.
CGGAGTTAATAACCGTATTTATCTTTCCAACGATTCCTCAAAAATTCCCGGTTGCTATTCTCTCTAGAATTGTTGCCGGGATTATATATTACAGTCTCAGATAATGCGTCTGGTAAAAATTCTTGCTCAGCAAAATTATTTGCATAATCATGCGAATATTTATAATCATCTCCATAACCTAATTCCTTCATTAACTTAGTTGGAGCATTACGTAAATGTATCGGAACAGGTAAATCTCCAGTTTGTTTTACTAACTGCTGCGCATTACCAATTGCCATGTAGGATGCGTTGCTTTTAGGCGAAGTTGCCAAATAAATAGCACACTGACTTAGTATTATCCTGCTTTCAGGATAACCAATCGTAGCAACAGCCTGAAAAGTATTGTTTGCCATTATAAATGCGGTAGGATTTGCATTTCCTATGTCTTCACTCGATAGAATAAGCATTCTTCTCGCAATAAATTTTACATCTTCACCACCTTCAATCATTCTGGCTAACCAGTAAACAGCACCGTTAGGATCGCTTCCGCGTATCGATTTTATAAATGCCGAAACGATATCATAATGTTGTTCACCGCTTTTGTCATACAAAACAGTATTTTGTTGTACAAGTTCAAAAACACGATCGTTGGTTATGGTTATTTCATCATCTGGCGATGCGTTTATGACCAATTCAAAAATATTTAGTAGCTTTCTTCCATCGCCTCCGGAAAGTCTCAATAAAGCTTCAGTTTCTTTTAAGTTTATTTTTTTTGAAGCCAAGACAACATCTGTTTTCATGGCGCGATGCAATAATAATTCCAAATCACTTTTTGTAAAAGCATTCAAAATATAAACTTGACATCGGGAAAGTAAAGCGGGAATTACTTCAAAACTTGGGTTTTCGGTTGTTGCGCCAATAAGTGTAATCCAGCCTTTTTCAACAGCAGCCAAAAGTGAATCTTGTTGGGACTTACTAAAACGATGAATCTCATCAATAAACAAAATCGGATTTTTAGCTGTAAATAAACCACCGCTTTGTTTCGCTTTTTCTATAACATCACGAATATCTTTTACCCCCGAATTTATAGCGCTTAATATATAAAAAGGACGTTTAGATTCTTGTGCTATGATTTGTGCCAAAGTTGTTTTTCCAGTTCCAGGTGGTCCCCAAAACAGCAATGAAGGAATAATTCCTTTTGCGATTTGTTGAGTTAGTGAACCGTTTGGTCCAACCAAATGACTCTGACTAACGTAGTCTTCTAATTTCTGAGGTCTTATACGTTCTGCTAATGGTGCTTCCATTTTGTAAAATTACTATTTTCAATTTTAATTTATTGCCACATTTAGTTTTTTTAGGAGCTTTTCCAGCTCTTCACTATATCTTTATTGTTGCAAAAGAAGCAACAATAAAGGATACCGTTGCGATCTGGGCTAAAAAGGTATTTAATTGCTGCATTGGAGTCTGACAAAATAGCATTAAATTTATTTTGGATAAATTTTTGACTTGAATTTAGATGTTAATCATAATCATATACAATAGTGGAAAAAGATTTCAAATTTACCAATTCGGTTATTGCGCTACCATTATTTTCTGTGCTGCTCTTATGGATTGTATATTGGTTGCAAATTCGTTATGATTTTGATTTTTATGAACACGGAATTTATCCAAGAACATTCACAGGTTTAGAAGGTGTAATATTTAGTCCTTTTATTCACGCCGATATTAGCCATTTGTATAATAACTCCATACCATTACTAGTTTTACTAGCAGCACTTCAGTTTTTTTATCCAAAACAAACTATTCCTGTAATTGTTTACGGAATATTATTTTCAGGATTAATTACTTGGGTTATTGCAAGACCTAATTATCATATTGGAGCAAGCGGATTAATATATGTTTTGGTAAGTTTTATCTTTTTTAAAGGAATTCAAACAAAATATTACCGCTTGGTTGCTTTGTCGCTTTCAGTGATTATGCTTTATGGAGGCATGATTTGGTATGTTTTTCCCGAAGTAGATGCTTCAATCTCTTGGGAGGGGCATTTGGCTGGTTTTATAACAGGATTTGTAATGTCGATACAATTTAAAACTCCCGAGTATCAAAAGCCTCTTTTGTATGATTGGCAGCAACCAGATTATAATCCAGAAGAGGATGATTTTATGAAGCATTTTGATGAAAATGGAAATTTCGTCAATACCGAAATTCCTGAAGAAGCACCATATTTTTATTCCGATGTTTTAGTAGAGTATACCGTTGTAAATCGTGATGAATCAGATGATAATCTCTAATTATTAGTTCATTGCTAAAACTTATTTTTTTAATGAGTATTTTTGTTAGAATAATTTAATTCTTTCAAAAACTCTGGATATGAAAAAGATAAGTTTATTAGTAGGATGTTTATTGTCGATGCCAATGGTTTTTGCGCAATGTGAAATCCATAATCGAATCCAGGCAGATGGTTCTATGTTTTATTATATTAAACCGACTCCATTTTATACCACAGAATCAAAATCTTTAAAAATAAATATTGTAACCGATAAAGAGAATTATTTTATTGCTTTGCAACCAACTCCATTTCCTCCAAAAGAAGTGGGGCATAATATAAAAGATGATTTAACGTTGGAATTATCAAACAAGATAAAATATAAATTAAAGCATTATGATACGCAATACTTAAAGCAAGATTCTATTTTGCAAGTGTTGTATATAATTGACAAAAATAATTTAAAAGCATTTTCAACTTACGAAGCCGTTACTGCTAGTATTAATATGGAAGGAACAGAGTTTGTCAGGGATTATGACTTTAAGCTACATAAAAGTGCCATCATAGAACAGTTAAATTGTTTTCTTAAAGAAGTGGAGAAATAATAAATAGTAATTGACTATTTTTTTTGAATAGCTTGTATAAAAAAACCATCCCAAATTTGGGATGGTTTTTATGTTTATAAGAACACCAAGAATTATAGTGGACTTTGTACAATTAATGTATTTGCATCTATTTCTGCTTGTGGAACCTGGAAGGTAAATTTATTATCACCAGCAGGGATATTGAATTTTCCAAAAGTTGCATGATTAGATTCAGCATAATCTCTTACTAATGGAATACCTAAACGTTTCATGTCAAACCAAGCAAATCCTTCACCCCAAAGTTCAATTCTTTTTTGAAGAATGATTTCATTGATTAAGGCTGTACCTGTATTTGTAGATTTTACGTAAGAAGGATCTCTAGTTACTGTAATATCGTATAAAGTTTGAATTGCTTGCGCTTCGTTCCCTGATTTTGCATAAGCTTCAGCTTCGATGTAGTACATTGCAGCTGCTCTTAAGTAAATGTAGTCACCACCATTAACTGTAGGGTCTCTAAATTTTATGTTAGCATATGCTGGTAATTTAGGATAAGTAGTATTTCCGGTTGGAGCAACAAATGCTTTTTTTCTGTAATCGGTATCAGGGATAGCATCATATAGTCTTTTGTCTATATTTTTGTAAATCTCCCCACCACCTGCATAAGCAGAACCGTTAGTATTGTCAAAATGTCCAAAGAAACTAGCTACAAAAGAACTTTGTGCAGATGTTAATGCTATTCCCCACATAGTATCTTTGTTGCTCACGTCATAAAATCCAGTATTCCATTCACCCTCACTTAATAAAGGATATCCTTGTCTTGAAGTATGTGCTAGAGTTGCTGCCTCTGCATATTTACCCATTTCAAGGTAAATATCTGCTAAAAACGCCTGAGCAACTGATAGATTAACTGCAGAAGTATTTCTACGTGTATAAGTTTTTAATAAAGGAAGAGATTCTTTTAAATCATTTTCTATTAAAGTATAAACTTCATTAACAGTTGATCTTGCGTGTGGCTCTAATGATACTGTAGTGTAAATAGGTACACATAGGTCTGTTTGATGGCCTACATAAGTTGGGCCATACATACGTGCTAACATAAAGTAAAGGTAACCTCTTAAAGCTAATGCTTCTCCTCTAATGTTTTTCAGTTTTTCAGTTGTTGCCGCTTCAGCAGGAACTGCATTAAGAACGATATTTAAAGTCTTAATTTGTGGATAGTATGTACTCCAAGCAAGTTTAGATCTAATACTTGTTTGTTGTCTTCCTATATAGTTGTAAAAAGATCCATACCAGCTTGATTTTGTTTGCACAACATCATTTGACATTATATCTGTTGCTGCAAGAATAGATTTGTGTCCGTAATCTTCGTGGTTAGCCCCGATAGATAATCCGTATGATCTTAATGCAGAATATACACCGTTTATAATTGCAGCATACCCTTCTTCGGATGTTGCAAGCTGTTCGTCATTAATTGTTGATTCAGGTGTTGTGTTTAGGAATTCTTTATCACAACTTGTTAACATCAACAATGATAATGTTATAGTTAATATTTTTTTCATATTCTTAAAAATTTACTGTTAAACCAAATGAGATAGTTTTCATAACTCCATAAACATTTAATGACTGGCCATTATTTGTTCTTGAACCTAAATTGCTTAATCTTGGATCCATACCTTTTCTGTCAGACCATAATGCTAAATTAGTTCCCATTAAACTAAATTTAGTAGATGAAATTCCAAGATCTTGTAATTTGCTATTTTTGAAATCATAAGATATAGAAACATCTTGTAAGCTGATGTAATCTGATTTTGCTAAGAAATAATCAGAAGACGCCATTTGATATTGAGAAATATGGTCAATTCTTGGCATATCTGAATTCGGATTATCAACTGACCATGATTTAGCTATGTCTTTATGGTAGTTTTGACCTACATTATCGTCACCTGAACTTAAAGCACTTTGGTAAACACCATCATACATATATCCTCCAACTTGGTATGCAAAACTTGCTTGGAATGTGATGTTTTTAAATCTGAACATAGTTCCGAAACCACCATATACATCTGGATTTGCGTCTTTATCACTTAAGTACTGAGTTGCATTTCCGTAAACGTTTGTTGTTGTTTTACCAGTTACGTTTCCTGAAGCATCTTTTACATCCATGTACCATAGAGCGTCTCCATTAGTTTTGTCTACACCTGCAAATTCTCTTAGGAAGTAAGCATACGCAGGAGCTCCAACTTCAAATCTAAAGATACCACTTGTAAAAGGACTTGGTAATGAAGTTACTTTATTTTTATAATGCGTTGCATTAGCCCAAATGTTAAAGTCGATATCTTGTGTTTTGATTACATCAACACCTAAGTTAACCTCAATTCCTTTGTTAGACATGTCACCAATGTTTTCAGTAACAAACGGAATTCCAGTTGCTGGTGCATAAGGACGGTTATATATTAAATCACTTACATTTCTTTCGAAATATTCAGCTTCAAGATTTACTCTATTGAATAATTCAATTTCGAATCCAATATTTAAGTTTTTAGATTTCTCCCATTTAATCTTTTTGTTTCCTTCATATACAGTAACTACACTCGCGTTTCCGTCTGCATCAGGTAAAATCTCATATTGTGTTTGGTATGCATAGTAGTTTCTTTCACTTCCAAAGTAGCTACGGCTGCTGATTCTTGTAGAAGAAGGGTAGTAGATATTATCATTTCCTTGTTCTCCATAACTTCCTTTAATTCTTAAGTCAGTGATCCATTTAGTTTGAGGAAAGAAAGATTCTTTCGTTACAGACCATGCTCCTCCAAATCCGTAGAAATTACCCCATCTGTTTTCTGGTGCGAATACTGATGATCCATCTCTTCTGAAACTACCATTTACAAAATATTTGTTTTTGTAGCTATAATTTAATCTAGAGAAGAAGCCTTCTACTTTGTATATGTCATTGTAACCATCTAAATAAGAAAATCTAGTTGCATTACTAACTACTGGTAAACCTGGTATTACAACACCTGTTTTTTGTCCAGTCAACATTTTTGATGTGAAATCTGAAGACTCGTGTCCAACAAGTATATCAAGTGAGTGTTCTCCAAAAGATTTTTTCCAAGATAATAATTGTTGGTTTGTAATAGTATAATCATCTTTAGATGCTGTTCCTATACTACCGTTTACCCCTTGGTCATCTCCGCCAATTCCTGTTGTGCTATTTACATAGTATCCAGACATTAAGTCATAACCAAGATTGTATCTGAAGTTAAAATCTTTAAAGAAGTCGATAGATATGTAACCTCTAGCTCCAAATTTGTTTTCTTGATTTAAATTTGTATTTAATAATGTAGTTCCGTAAGGATTTAAGTTGAAACCATAAGGACGATCTCCAGATTGGTTAAAGTCATATACTTTCTCTCCTACTTTGTTCGTTACAATGTTTCCAGCCTCATTTCTAAGGTAAACAGGATAAATTGGAGCTATATTTCTTGCCCAGCTAAATAAGTTGCTGTATGTACCAGAACCTACTTGTGATATTGGTGCATTCTGATTAGAGTTTGCATAGTTAAGGTTGGCTCCTGCTTTAATTTTATCAGTAATCGTATAGTCAACATTAGATCTTAAAGTTACACGTTTAAAGTTTGAGTTAATTGTGTATCCATTATCAGATAGGTAACCTACAGATAAGTAAGAATTAAGTTTTTCTGAGCTACCCGCTAAGCTTAAAAAGTGCTCAATTCTTGTATTGTCGTTAAATAATGTTTTTTCCCAATTATCATGATATAATAATTGTGCATTAGGATTTATTTTTCCTGTAGCTGGATCAATTACTTGATCGTTTGCTACGTTGTAATTATTATACCCTAGTGAATAAGATGGGTTCCCACTGATTAAATTTTTTGATGCAGTTGCTGATGCTACCGCAGGAGTTTTTCCTTGAAAAATTAGACCATTTCTGATTCTTCCATAGGCAGCTTCGTAGTATTGCCCTGGATCAGTAATCATGTCGTATTCCGGAACAGCTCTAGAGTTAACTCCTATTTTTCCTTCGTAAGTAACTTTTAGTTGACCTTTTTTACCTTTTTTAGTTGTAACAATGATTACACCATTTGCTCCTCTACTTCCGTATAATGCATTAGATGATGCATCTTTTAAGAAACTGATAGACTCGATATCCTGAGTTGCTATAGCGTTTATATCTCCGTTATATGGAAAACCATCTACAACATACAAAGGTGCATTCGAAGACGAGATAGATCCAATACCTCTAAAACGTACTTGAGGCGCATCTCCAGGTTGTCCTGAATTTGCTTGGATTTGTACACCTGCAACTTTACCTGTTAAAGATTGAATTGCGTTAGATGCTTGTGTGTTTTCTAATGCTTTTGCATCAATTTTTGCAACAGCTCCTGTTATAGCTTCTTTCTTCTGAGTTCCAAAAGCTACAACCACCACGCCTTCAAGTTCCATTGCATCTCCCACTAACTTTGCGTTAACAACAGAAGATGTAGCTGGCTGTTCTTTACTTTTCATCCCAATGTAAGTGAAAAGAATAATTTGATTAGGCGACGCTTTAATTGAGTATTTTCCGTCGAAATCTGTTTGTGTTGCATTTTTTGTTCCCTTAACAGTTACCGTTACACCAGGTATAGGCATTCCAGTATCATCAGAAACAATTCCTGAAACAACTCTTTCTTGCGCAAAATTTAATTGCGCAACCAGTACCAATAGCAGTACTAAGAATCCATTGAATTTTAGTTTCATTTTTAAATATTTTGAATTAGTTTGACAAAAATCTTAATAATTTGTTAATCTTCCTAATGGATTTGCCTGCTTTTATCCGAAATATGTAAATAAACAAAATATTTCTTGTTAAAAAATCAATTTTTCATTGTTTTTTTATCTGTTTATTGTAGGTGATATCGTTAAATTTTTGAAAATATTTAATTTTTTTGGTTGGTTTTTTTTTGTTTTTTGTTTTTTTTGAGCAGAATAAAAGAAAAAAATAAAAGTAATTTTTGTTGTTAAATTATGGGTTAATAAATGCTTTTTTTTCTTGAAACATTCGAAAAAAGCATAGATAATAGGGGCTGTAGACCTTTTACGATATAGTTTTTTTGACTTTAAATTGTGAAATTTAACCTAGAATACAAGTGTTTTGGTATTCTATAAAAGCAATGTTATTAAATTGTTTTGTCTGTAACAGGAGTGTTATTGATTTGATTTTTGAAGTGTCTTTTTACTATTATTTTTGAAAATATTATTAAAAGTTAGTGTTACAGAAGCTGCATTTATTATTTGCGAATCTGTGTCTCTTGGGAGGTACTCATTGGCATAGCTTAATTCTATTTGTATGTCGTCTGTAAATAAATATCCTGCACCAAGGTTTAATCTATTGCGGTCAAAAAAACTTAACCCAGTAATTTTTGCATCTGATTTGAAGAATAATTCATCAGAAATTATAGCGTAAACTACACCTTCACGGAGTACTTTACTATTTATTGGTTTTAAGTATTTGATTTGTTGGCGATATCTATATATATCTTGATAACTACCGTTTTCATCTCTTATATATCGGAGTTCTATTCTCATTCTTGTGCTGAGAGTATATCCTATCTTATGAAAATAGTAAGTGCCTTGTAATGCAAACCTCCATTCAGGAGATTTAAATTGTCCTATTTCAGGAACATCTTTGTTGTCATAATAGGCTAAGAAGCTAGATAGTTTCCATCGAGGATTTAAGTAGAAGTGTCCCCATGTTCTAAGTGCTTTTTGTGTATTTGTGTGGAAAATTTGAGAAGAAGATTCTGTGCTGCTGTAGGTATTGTCAAGATTTAGTTCAAGGGACCATTTTTCATTTATAGTTCTGTTGAATTGAATCTCGCTCCAGAATTGATTATATGTAGAACTTTGTCCATGACTTATACTTGTAATTAGAAATATTACAAGTATAAATATGACTTTTTTTGTTGGAATGTTACGAATAGAATTGGAATGCATAAAAAATTATTTATAATTATTTATTTACCCTCTAATCTTATGTGTTGGTTTTATTTTCTTTGGCGGACAGCCTCATATAAAAAAGCTCCACAAGCAACAGAAACGTTTAGAGATCCTATTGTTCCAAACATTGGAAGTTTTGCTTTTTCATCAACTATTTTTAATACGGATGGATTGATACCTCTATCCTCAGATCCCATTATTATAGCGACAGCTTCATTTAATGAAACGTCATAAATGTTTTGATCGGTTTTCTCGGTTGCAGCTACAGTTTTTATGCCTGAACCTTGTAGGTAAAATATAGCATCTTTTATGTGTTCTACTTTACAAATAGGTACATTAAATACCGCTCCGGCAGATGTCTTAACAGTATCTCCGTTAACTGGGGCTGAGCCTGATTTCTGAACGATGATCCCGTTTACGCCAGTACACTCTGCAGTTCTGATAATGGCACCAAAATTACGGGCGTCAGATATTTGATCTAAAATTAAAAATAGGGGAGTACTTCCTGAAGCAACAGTTGAATCTACCAAATGTTCTAATTCAATAAATCCAATTGGTGATATAGTTGCTACTGCACCTTGGTGATTATTTGGGGTTAATCTGTTTAGCTTTTCAACAGGAACATATGAAAAATTTATGTTGGCGCGTTTCATCACTTTCATTAAATCTTTCATCAGTTCACCTGATATTTCTTTTTGTATGAAGACCTTGTCTACTTCTTTTCCTGATTGTATTGCCTCTATGATGGCTCTAATTCCGAATATTTGATGTTCTTTTTCCATACGGCAAATATAGTTATAATGTTCATATAAAAAAAAAGCCACTCTGAACGAACAGAGTGGCTTAATTATGATTACTAAGATAAAAAATTAGAATTTATCCCAGAATAGTTTTGTTGTTAATAAATCTCCACCGATAGCATCAGAAGCTGCTTTCCAGTTTGAATTATTTACTTGTTGTTCAAGAACTGGATATGTCATTCTTACTGGAACTTTACCACCAGCATTAGTAATAGCAGTAGGAGGTGCAACTAAAACAGGGAAATCTAATCTTCTCCAGAAATTCCATGAAGTTATACCTTGGTTAAACATTGCTACCCAAGCTTGTTCCCCAATTGATTTTTTCCAATTAGCTGGGTCGTATGGTTTTCCTGCAAGATAAGTAGTAGCATCTGCGGCTGTGCCGCCCCATTCTACTATTGAAGCTGTAACTGCAGTAGTGTAAGATGTTGCAGCTGCTGCTGTATTCCATCTAGCATTTGCTTCAGCTACATAAAAAGCAACCTCAGTATAGTTTAATATAATACCAGGAGTAGTACGAGTGTATGCAAATGCACCGATGCTAGAAAAATCACTATATTTTCCGCTTTTTCCAACTTCTTGACCTACAAAAATATCATCTGAAGGATCATCTGGAGTCTCATCTACTTTTGGTTCGTAATAATGACTTATTCTTGGGTCATTAGATGCATTCATATAATCAACTAATGGTTTAGCAGCGAAGAAATCATCTCTACCACTTGCAGCCAAGTTTTCAAACAAAGGGTTGAAATTTGGAGATGGAGATAAGTATTGAAATTGACAATTATTAGCAGGAGAAGTCATAACGCCTGCAGCTATAGCAGAAAGTGCTGTAGTCTGTGCTAAAGTTGGATTTGCATCGGCAATTCCGATTGCTAGTTTTAATTTTAAAGAGTTAGCAAGTACAATCCATTTTGCAATAGCTCCATTGTAATATTTGTCACCATCACTAAAAGTCTTAAAGCCAGTTGCTGTAATGTCTAAATTAGTTATATCTGTATTTATTCTTACGATTAAATCTTCATAAATTTTAGATGCATCATCATATGCTGGTAATGGGTAAGCAGTAAGATTTGCAGCTTGAGTATAAGGTATATTTCCAAAAGTATCTACAAGCATTTGAAATGTGTAAACTTGCATGATATCAATAATAGCCAATTGGTTTTTTTTGTTTTTTGGCCATGCTGGAGCTTCAGCAATAGTTGGTACATACGCATTAACCAGTTCTTTTGCTTTACCTAAGTTGTTCAATACATTTACATAATTATCAGTGTAAATGTTGTTAGAAACATTTCTGTTAACAAAGTCATAATTACTTTCGTTTACATAGATTGCTTCTTGCCAGTACTGCATCGTTAATCTGAAGTTATTTTCGTTTACACTAGGAGTGTTTACGTAATCACTTAATTCCTTTTGAGCATAATTTATAAGGGATCCAGGAACGGTAGTATAGGCGCTATTTGGGTCTGTGTTTATATCTTCACTAACACAAGCTGTCATCGACAGACCAATTGTTAGTATTGCTATGATTTTTTTCATTTCCATTTTTTTTAAAAATTAAGTTTGACGTTAAAAGAAATATTTCTTGTTGACGGCATAGGACCTGATTGGTATCCTTGTGTATTACCAGAAGATAATCCTGCTTCTGGATCAGAATAAGGAACGCTTTTGTCTATTATCCATAGATTATTTCCGATTATGCTAAATGAAGCTCCTTTTACAGAATTTCCTAATAAACTTGTTGGGAAATTATATGTAAATGCTACCTCTCTTAATTTTACAAAACCAGCATCGTAAACAAAATGTGCAGTAGGAGGATCTGTACTTAAAACTTGACTTGATTGAGATCTATCTAATCTCGTTGTGTTTGTTACATATTGTGGTTGTCCATTTCCAGGCACATAAGCAGGGTTTGCCATAACACCTTGTAAAAGTTCACCACCACCATTAGCAAGTGTGTTTCTTATAGGATTTCCTAAGTCGTTGTTTCCAACTGAATTTGCGTATATACCTGTTCCGTATCCGTAGTATTGATCAAGAGAGAAAAGACTTCCTCCTTTTTTTACATCAATTAAGAAGCTGAAAGAAACGTTTTTGTAAGTGAATCTGTTGTTTAAACCACCAGTCCAGTCTGCTTGGTATGTTCCTAATTCGTTGTCAGTAGTAGTAGATACTAAATAAGCACCATTATCTCCAATAACTTTATTACCAGCATTATCTAATACGTATGTTGTTCCCCAGATTGTACCATAATCTCTGTTAAGAGGGGCATTGATGCTGATTCCACCTTGTAAAGAGTTGATCTGAATGTTTTCAATACCTGGTGCTAACTCAGTAACTTTAGTGTTAGGGTTCGCCCAGTTAACATTAACATCCCAAGAAAAGTTTGCAGTTTTAACAGGAGTAACATTAAGGGATACCTCAAATCCTTTTGTTGTTAAGGTACCAGCATTCATATTATTAAACGGTGATCCAGTAGCTGTTGATACTGGTAAAGGTAAAATTTGGTTGTAAGCTTTGTTTTGGAACCAAGCAACGTCAAATCCAAATCTATTATCTGCAAATTGCATGTTTAAACCTAACTCAACATTGTCTAATTGTTGTGGTTTTAAATTAGGGTTTTTTGCAGTAGTATTGTAAGAATAAGCAGGTGTACCGAAAGGATTTCTGGCAGTATAGCTGTTTATAAGTAGGTTAGGATCAGTGTCGGAACCTACTTGAGCATAAGCAGCTCTAAATTTACCAAAGTTGATGAATTCAATATCTTTTAACCAATTTGAAAACACAACACTTCCAGATATTGCTGAATACCAATAGGTATTATTATCAGTAGGTAAGGCAGATGATTCATCTCTTCTCACAGATCCTTCAAGATAGTATGTTCCTTTATAACCTAAAGTTGCTTGTGCGAACATACCTAGAACTTCTTTTCTTGTTTTGATTGTTCTTGGTAGTGTTATAGCAGATACTGAGTTTGAGATTGTGTATATTCCAGGAATGTACAATCCTCCAGATGTTGATTGTTCCTCAGAAAATTTGCTTTGAACGTTAAAGTTTGTACCTAAGATAAAATTAAGGTTTAAATCTTCTGCTAAGTCTTTTTTGTAAGTAGCTAAGAAATCATAATTTTGTTCGCTATAATCAAACAAATTTAAAGCGTAACCAGATGGTTGGTTCACTGTGTTTAGTCCTAATGCATTTGCATATGAGCCTACAGCAATTCTGTCTTCTGTTTTCAAGTTAAATCCATCAGTACCCATTCTACCCATTAAGTTGATGCTTTTAGATACATCATAACTTATGCTTGCGTTTGCTGCAAATCTTCTTCTGCTATCATTGTTGTAATTTTGATCTCTTTGGAAATATGGATTGTCCCAAAAAGCAGGAGCTAGTGGGGTTGCATTATTTGGGCCTTTTATATTCCAAGTATAGTTTTGATTACTCATTCCATAAAGCTCTTTTTGTTCTTTGATGTCAACATTAGTTGGCCACCATTGTCTAAATCCAGCTATTGCGTTTCCGCCGTATCCAGTAGAGTTTCTGTTTGTTGTGTTTTGAGATACATAAGTTGCATTGAATGTAGAGCTTAATTTATCACTAAATTTATAAGTTCCTGCAAAATTGAAGTTATTCTTACTTAATAAAGAATTAGGTAATATATCAGAACTATTTGTGTTGGAATAAGTTAATCTATAAGTGGCTTTGTCTGAACCACCACTTAAAGCGATATTATTTACAGTTGTAGTACCAGTTTCAAAAAATTCAATAGGTCCATTTTTGGCAGCAACCCATGGTGTTTTTTTGCCAAAGGTAGCAGATCCAGGAGTGAAGGCACCATATTGCCAAACATCTTCGCCAGTATATTTAGGTCCGTATGAAGCATCATCACCTGTTGAAGTAAGTTTAGATCCTTGGTAACTACCCCAGCTATCTTCCCCGTTGTAACCTTGACCATATTCAGTTTGGTATTTAGGGAAAGTTTTTTTGTCTACAGTAGACATAATGTAAGAAGAAGAAAATTCTACTGATAGATCATTTCTTGCTTTTCCTTTTTTAGTTGTAATGATGATTGCACCATTTTGAGCTCTTGATCCATAAAGAGCTGTCGCTGCAGCACCTTTTAATACGTTAATCTCTGCGATATTATTTGGGTTGATATCTGATGCAGCATTTCCGTAATCTACACCACCTCTACCGCTTTTTTGATCTGCGCTATTTACGTTGTTGTTTAGAATAGGTACTCCATCTACTACAAATAAAGCTTGATTGTCTCCTAGCATAGATTTGAACCCTCTAAGAACTACGTTTGTAGATCCTCCAAAGTTTGTTCCTTGTGTTACGCTAAGACCTGCAACTTTTCCTGATAAGTTGTTTACAAAGTTTCCAGTAGGTACTGTGCTTACCTGCTCTGCTGTTACTGTTTGTGCAGAATAACCAAGAGATTTTTTCTCTCTTTTGATTCCTAATGCAGTAACTACTACTCCTTCAAGTTCTACTGATGAACTTGATAGCTTTGCACTCACTGATGTGGAACTTGCAGCTATTTCTTGGGTTTTCATCCCAATATAGCTAAATACTAATACTTGGGTTGGTGATGCTTTGATGGAGTATTTACCGTCAAAATCAGTTTGTGTTCCGCTTTTTGTTCCTTTAACTAATACACTAACACCTGGTAAGGGCATGCCTGTATTATCCGAAACAATACCTGAAACAACTCTCTCTTGCGCAAAAGTTAGTTGCGCCATTAGTACTAATAGTAGTACTAAGAATCCATTGAACTTTAGTTTCATTTTAAAATATTTTGAATTAGTCTGCCAAAAATCTTAATAATTTGTTAACTTTCCTAATAAATAAAACTTTTTTTTTGGTTTCAGTTAAAATTTAACATTATTGTATATTTCATTAAAAATGTTATAATACTGAGATATGTGTAATTTTATTGATGTTATTACAGGTTGGTTTTCGTTATTTGCAATTAATGCGGGGTTATTTTCAGAATTTAACATTATATTGGATGTTAAGTATGCTATTGTAAAATTTTATTCGATCTTCACTAGTGCTTCCGTTTGCAAGAGTTATTTGTAGCAGTCCATTTCTTGTTAAAATACCTAAACCTATTCCGATGCCGATTAAGTTATTTAATTTTTTTTTGTTCTCGGGTGTAGTTTTGTCTTGGTAAAGACCGTAGTCTGCAATGGTGTGTAGGTACAAGTTTGGTGTTGGTTGGTAGCGATATTCGGTTATTAGTAAATTGGTATTATTGGCTTGTAGGCTGTTTTCGGCAAAACCTCTTATGGAGTTAATTCCACCAAATCGATATAGTTCATTTGTTAGGTATGTGTTGCTCCAGAGGTAGTAATTTTTACTTCTTATGTAAAAACTATTTTTAATATTTATATAAAAAATGTTAATTAAGTCAATATTGGCATAATGTTGTTTGTTCTCTTCTGAATCTTCAGTTGTGTTGTTTGTGTTTGTTCTTTTTCCGAGACCTGCAGTTATGTTAATATTGGTTTTGGTTGGGAAGATGAAATTTTCGGGAGTTGTTTTTTTGTATTCAAATGTAGTCGTTGTAAAGTGGTTTTTGTAGTCTTGAATTAGAGCGCTGTTTGTATTTTGAATGTCGCTCGATTCGGTTGATTGGTATCCTATATATAGGTGGGAATTGTATTTTATGTAATATCCTAAAGCGATAGCGGTTTTTGTGTTCTGAAAAATACTGTCTTGTTTGAAAATCTCTAATTCAGCTTTTAAGCTTGTTGGTGTTTTGAATAGGTAAGGTATCTCGATTTTGCTTTTGAAAGTTGTTTGTTTGTTTCCATCGCTTTTCCAGTATAGAGAAAATTGTTCTCCACTATGTAGGGTGTTTTCAAGGTTTATGTCAAGATATCCATTAAGAGTTATTTTTTTGTTTTCGTTATTAGAAAAACCTATGTAGCCATCAAAAGTGTTGGATTTTCTTTTTTCGATATATATATAGATTTTGGTTGAGTCGTTTGAGAATAAAATTTCAGGAAATTTGCTTTGTTTTACAAAAGTGAATTTTTCAAAATCATTGTAGATTTCTGTAGTAGTTTCTTGATTGAATGTTTTTCCAGTATATTTTTTTTTAATCTGTTTTAGGTGTCCTTTTGGAAAAATGTTTGATTGGTTGCTTTGTGTGTAGTTTAATACAATCGAGTTTATTTCTCTCTTCTTTTCATTCTTAATAGAAATGTCTGCGTAAAGGGTGTTTTTCTTTCGTTGAATATTTGTGAGTTTTAGTTTTGTAAATGCGTACCCTAAATGTTCAAGTTGATTTATTTTTTTGTTTAAAAAAGATTCAATCTCTTCGTACCGGATGGTTATTATGTTGTTTATGGTGTTTGGAAAGATATTGTTAAGAATGGGGTTTTCTTTGTCTATATATATATGTATGGAGTTTATTTTTTCTTTTAGGTCAAATTTTACTATAAAGGTGCTGTCGTTTATGCGGTTATTTGTGATTATTTGATTGTCGATAAAACCTTTTGATGTTAGTTTTTTTGAGAATAATTCTATTTCATCAGTTAATGACTTTGTTGTTTTGTGTTTTTTTAGATAGGGGATGGAGTCGATAGTTTTGTCTTCAAAATTGTTGACTCCGTTTATTTTTAATTCAAAATACTGTGCATAGCATTGTAAACTTAGAGAGGTTATTAGTAATAAAGACAAGAGTGTTTTCAATTTTAAAAGTGTTTTATTAAAAGTAATGCAAATATCTAATCTTTGGGATAAAAATCATAAGGTTAAATAATGTTATTGAAAATTAATGCATTAACGTTTGTATAGTGAAAAATATTTTATACATTTGCAACCCCGTAAAAAGCGGGAATTTAATATACATAATAAATTTTTAGTATTAATTATGCCAACAATTCAACAATTAGTAAGAACAGGAAGAACTCAGATAACTAAGAAGAGTAAATCGGTTGCTTTAGATTCTTGTCCTCAAAGAAGAGGGGTTTGTACGCGTGTTTACACTACTACACCAAAAAAACCAAACTCTGCAATGCGTAAAGTTGCGCGTGTACGTTTGACAAATGGTAATGAAGTAAATGCTTACATCCCTGGAGAAGGACACAATTTACAAGAGCACTCGATAGTATTAGTTAGAGGCGGAAGGGTAAAAGATTTACCAGGTGTTAGATATCATATCGTTCGTGGAGCGCTTGACACGTCAGGGGTTGCAGGAAGAACGCAAAGAAGATCTAAGTACGGTGCTAAACGCCCAAAAGAAGCAAAAAAGTAATTTAAACTTTTAAAAAAAAGACATGAGAAAAAGAGCGGCAAAGAAAAGACCACTTTTACCAGATCCGAGGTTTAATGACCAATTGGTAACGCGTTTTGTGAATAACTTAATGTGGGACGGTAAGAAATCTACAGCTTTTAAAGTATTTTATGATGCAATTGACATCATCGAATCTAAAAAGCAAGATTCAGAAAAATCATCATTAGAAATCTGGAAAGATGCTTTAACTAATGTTATGCCTCACGTAGAAGTACGTAGTCGTAGAGTTGGTGGAGCTACATTCCAAATTCCAATGCAAATCAGACCAGATCGTAAGATTTCTATGGCAATGAAGTGGTTAATACTTTATTCTAGAAGAAGAAATGAAAAATCTATGGCTCAAAGGTTAGCTTCAGAATGTTTAGCTGCGGCTAAAGAAGAAGGTGCTGCTGTTAAAAAGAGAATGGATACTCATAAAATGGCTGAAGCAAATAAAGCATTCTCTCACTTTAGATTTTAATTCATAAGAAATGGCTAGAGATTTAAAATATACAAGAAATATAGGGATTGCTGCTCATATTGATGCTGGTAAAACAACAACAACAGAGCGTATTCTTTTTTATACTGGTAAAACACACAAAATTGGTGAGGTGCATAATGGTGCTTCTACAATGGACTGGATGGAGCAAGAAGCAGAAAGAGGTATTACAATTACTTCTGCGGCTACTACTTGTGAGTGGAATTTTCCAACAGAGCAAGGTAAAGTTTTGCCAGAAACATTGTCTTACCACTTTAATATTATTGATACTCCAGGACACGTTGATTTTACTGTAGAGGTAAATCGTTCTTTACGTGTACTTGATGGGTTGGTTTTCTTGTTTAGTGCTGTTGATGGTGTTGAGCCTCAATCAGAAACTAACTGGAGACTTGCTGATCAATATAGAGTTCCTCGTATGGGATTCGTTAATAAAATGGATAGACAAGGTTCTAACTTTTTGAATGTATGTCAACAAGTTAGAGATATGTTGAAATCTAATGCAGTTGCGATCACTTTGCCAATTGGTGAAGAGAATGATTTCAAAGGTGTGGTTGATTTAGTTAAAAATCAAGCTATTATTTGGCATGATGAAACTTTAGGGGCTACTTTTGATATTGTGCCTATCCCTGAGGATATGCTTGCAGAGGTAAAAGAATTTAGATCAATACTTATTGAGGCTGTTGCTGACTACGATGAGAATTTGTTGGAGAAGTTTATGGAGGATGAAGACTCAATTACTGAGGAAGAAATCAACAAAGCTTTAAGAGCGGCTACTATAGATATGGCAATCATTCCTATGCTTGCTGGTTCTTCTTTCAAAAATAAAGGAGTTCAGTTTATGTTAGATGCTGTATGTAAGTATTTACCATCTCCAATGGATAAAGAAGGTATTGAAGGGATTCATCCTGATGATGCTGATTTATTAGAGGAAGATCAAACAAAAATTCTTCGTCGTCCAGATGTAAAAGAACCATTCGCTGCTTTAGCATTTAAAATTGCTACAGATCCATTCGTGGGTCGTTTAGCTTTCTTCCGTGCTTATTCAGGTCGTTTGGATGCAGGTTCATATATTTTGAATACGCGTTCTGGAAATAAAGAAAGAATTTCTCGTATTTATCAAATGCATGCTAATAAACAAAATCCTATCGATTATATCGAAGCTGGGGATATTGGGGCTGCAGTTGGTTTTAAGGATATCAAGACTGGGGATACTATGTGTGATGAAAAACACCCAATTATTCTTGAGTCAATGAAATTCCCTGCGCCAGTAATTGGTATTGCGATTGAGCCTAAAACTAAGGCTGACGTAGATAAAATGGGTATGGCTTTGGCGAAATTAGCTGAAGAGGATCCGACATTTACAGTTAGAACAGATGAGGCTTCAGGGCAAACTATTATATCTGGTATGGGTGAGCTTCACTTAGATATCTTGGTAGATCGTATGAAACGTGAATTTAAAGTTGAAGTGAACCAAGGTGAGCCTCAAGTTGAGTATAAAGAAGCGTTTACAAGAAGTGCAACACATAGAGAGACTTACAAAAAACAATCAGGAGGTCGTGGTAAATTCGGTGATATCGTATTTACGCTTGAGCCAGCTGACGAAGTTGATGGTAAAGTTCCTGTAGGATTGCAATTTATTAATGCTGTAAAAGGTGGTAACGTTCCTAAGGAATATATTCCATCTGTAGAAAAAGGTTTCCGTGAAGCTATGAAAACTGGTCCTTTAGCAGGATATCAAGTAGATAGTTTAAAAGTGACTTTAACTGACGGATCTTTCCACCCTGTCGATTCAGATGCGCTTTCTTTTGAGTTAGCGGCTAGAATGGGGTATAGAGAAGTGGCTAAAGCTGCTGGGGCAATCATTCTTGAGCCAATCATGAAAATGGAAGTTATTACACCAGAAGAAAACATGGGAGATATCGTAGGTGATATCAACCGTCGTAGAGGTCAGGTTAATGACATGGGTGATAGAAATGGTGCTAAAACTATCAAGGCTGATGTGCCTTTATCAGAGATGTTTGGTTATGTAACAACATTAAGAACGCTTTCATCTGGTAGAGCAACATCTACAATGGAATTTTCACACTACGCTGAAACACCTTCTAATATTTCAGAAGCAGTTATCAAAAAAGCAAAAGGAAACGCTTAATCTTTAAGAAAATGAGTCAAAAAATCAGAATAAAACTAAAATCTTACGATCACATGTTGGTGGATAAATCTGCTGAAAAGATTGTAAAAACAGTTAAGAGTACCGGTGCTGTTGTAACAGGTCCAATTCCGTTGCCAACACATAAAAAACTTTTCACTGTACTACGTTCTCCGCACGTTAACAAAAAAGCAAGAGAGCAATTCGAAGTAATGTCATATAAGAGATTAATTGATATTTATTCATCTTCATCTAAAACTATTGATGCTCTAATGAAACTTGAATTGCCAAGTGGAGTAGAGGTTGAGATCAAAGTTTAAGTAGTTCAAGAGTAAAAAAAGGACGCTGCTTTTAGGCGAAAAATATTTTTTTTGGTTTGTGTGTAAATAAGTTATACTTTTGCACCTCTTAAAAAATAGGATTCGGTTTAAAAGCTGCG